>DAHXNO010000068.1 GCA_027365345.1 Granulicella sp. | reverse complement strand
TGGGCTACGCCGGCTACTTCCTGATCGTCTGGGACATTGTGCAGTTTTGCAGGAAGAACGGCATCTTGGTTCAAGGCCGAGGCAGCGCGGCCAACTCCGCTGTTTGCTATGCACTGGAGATCACCGCCATTGATCCAGTCGGCATGGAGTTGCTCTTTGAGCGATTCCTGTCAGAGAGCCGTGGCGAGTGGCCGGACATTGATCTTGATTTGCCATCGGAGGAGAGGCGAGAACAGGCGATTCAATATGTGTATGGACGCTATGGCGAGCTGGGCGCGGCGATGACGGCGAATGTGATCACGTATCGCGGCAAGTCTGCCGCGCGTGAGGTTGGCAAAGCATTGGGATTTGATGCGGAGTCGTTGCAGCGTCTGTCTGCGATTTTCGCCAACTTTGAGTGGAAGGGGCCAAAGGACACCATGGCGCACTCCTTTCAGAGTGCGGGGTTTGACCTGAAGCATCCGCGCATAGCGAAGTATCTGGAGCTATGTATGCGGATTCAGGATCTGCCTCGTCACCTGGGACAGCACTCTGGCGGGATGGTGATTTGCCAGGGGCAGCTTAATAAGGTGACGCCGCTGGAGCGCGCCTCCATGCCGGGCCGCACTGTGGTGCAGTGGGATAAAGAAGACTGCGCCGATCTGCATATCATCAAAGTGGATCTGCTCGGTCTTGGCATGATGGCGGTGCTGAAGGATTGTCTGGAACTGATCCCGAGGCATTACGGCGAGCCGGTCGATCTGGCGCAACTCCCCGAAGAGGATGAGGTCTATCGAGCGCTGCAACGCGCCGATACGGTGGGCATGTTTCAGGTGGAGAGCCGAGCGCAGATGGCCTCGCTACCGCGCAACCATCCCGAGCGGTTCTATGATTTGGTGGTGCAAGTGGCTATCATCCGTCCCGGCCCGATCGTGGGCAAGATGATGCATCCGTACATGCGGCGGCGGCAGAAGAAGGAGCCGGTGCTATACCCGCATCCCTCGTTGGAGCCGACGCTCAAGCGAACGCTTGGGGTGCCGCTGTTCCAGGAGCAACTGCTACGCATGGCGATGGTCGTCGCCAACTTTACAGGCGCGGAGGCGGAGGAACTGCGGCGAGCGGTGGGGATGCGGCGTTCCTGGGAGCGGATGAAGAATCTTGAAGGCCGGTTGCGTGCCGGCATGACCGCGAACCACATCGACGCAAAGACGCAAGATACCATCATTGAAAACATCAGTTCCTTTGCACTCTACGGATTTCCAGAGAGCCATGCCGCCAGTTTCGCGTTGATTGTTTACGCGTCGGCATATTTCAAAGTGAAGTATCTGGCCGCATTCACTTGCGCGATGCTGAATAACCAGCCCATGGGCTTCTATATGCCTGCCGTGCTGGTGAAGGATGCGCAACGGCATGGCCTTCGCGTTCGGCCTATCGACATTCAAACGTCGAATTGGGAGTGCACGCTTGAACACGACGGTGATGGTGAGTTGTCTTTGCGGTTGGGACTTGGATACGCCAGGAGATTGCGTCAACAGGCTGGAGAGGCCATTGTTCATGCGAGGAGAAGCGCCGGCCTCTTTTCTTCCATAGAGGACCTTATGTTACGTGTCCCCTGGCTAAACCGTAGAGAACTGACCTTGCTGGCCGGCGCCGGTGCGCTGAATAGCCTGGATGGAGTGGAGCACCGCCGGGATGCGCTGTGGCAGGCAGAGCGTGCTGGAAAGCTGGAAGGTCCGCTGTTTTGCCAGTCGAGTGATCTTCTGCGAGAAGACTCTTGCTGCATGCCGCTACAGCCGATGACGACGGAGGAGCGTTTGGTGGCAGACTATGCCGGGACCGGCCTGACGGTTGGAAAGCACCCGATGGCCCATCGCAGAGCAGAGCTGCGGAGCGAGGGGGTACTCTCCGCAGACGAGCTGAAGGACAAACCCCATGGACGGTTCGTGCGGGCCGCGGGTTGTGTGATTGCGCGGCAACGGCCGGGTACGGCGCATGGCTTTATCTTCATCTCGATGGAAGATGAGACGGGCATCGCCAATGTGATTGTCACGCCGGATCTGTACGAACGGGATCGGCTGGTCGTCACGCGGAGCCGATTCCTGCTTGCCGAGGGTGTGCTGCAGAATCAGGATGGGGTGATTCATGTGAAAGCAAGCCGGCTCCGTTCCCTTTTTGAGTTGGCGCTGGAGGTTCGATCCCACGACTTCCACTGAGAGGCGTGTTGGCGGTTTTCGCGAAGAGGTGGATTCTGAGAAACCTGGGCCATCTCTTCTGATTGCGGCCAGTTTGGCGCCGGCGATTCGCCCGGCACGATGGTCGGCAACCCTTACCTTGGCGGAAGATCCCAGCAGTTCCGAACTGCAGAGTTTCCAGTTGCGCAAGGCTCAATTGCGGGAAGATATCCACGGCCTCGATGAGCAAATCGACCAACTCAAACTGGCGCGAA
>DAHXNO010000058.1 GCA_027365345.1 Granulicella sp. | reverse complement strand
GCGGCCGTGCCCTTTGCCGGGAGCAAGCCGTTGATACAAGCGTTCGATATGGGTGCCGCGATAGGCCTTGATCCGGATGGCGCAGGTGGCGGCTTCGACGAATCCCCACTTCAGATAGTGGTTGATGTTACGGCCGACGCCTCCATGCCGAATGCGTCCGCCACTGGCGATGATGCGCGGAACAAGCCCGGCGTAAGCGGCCAGGTTCTCAGCTCTTGGAAAGCGGCCAATGTCGCCGATCTCCAGCCAGACAAGCGGCGCGAGGATTTCACCGACGCCGGGAACGGTCCTCAACAGGCGCACCTCCGGGGAGGGTTTCAGGGCGATGGCAATGCGGTCCTCAATCTCTTCGATCTGTGCTTCGAGTTGGTCGAGAGAGGTAAGCTGCACCTGAATCATCGCCGCCGTGTCGCATGGCAGGCGGTCCAGCACAGTGTCGATGTAGACGCGTCCCTTGACGCCGAAGAAGTCACTGATGCCAGCTGCCTGTAGGCCGTAACGGTCGATGGCGGCGTGGATGCGGTGCTTGAGCGACGAACGGAGATCGCGCAAGGCCATGCGGGTGCGGAGCAGCTCGCGGCGGTCGCGCAGCTCGCCAGGAGGGATCCAACTCTCCGGGAGCGTCCCGTTGTGCAGCAGGATGGCGAGGCCCTTGGCGTCGAGCGCGTCGGTCTTGCTGGTCTTGCCCATGCGCTTCTTGGCCTCGGTCGGGTTGGCGAGGTGCGGGTGATGGCCTGCCTTCTCCATCTCATCAACCATCCAGTACCAGTGGCCGGTGGCTTCAAGCGCGATCTTGCTTCCCGGCGGCAAGTTGTGGAGGAAGTCGATATACTCCTGCCGGTGGTGCTCCACCCGCACGGCGGGCGAGGTCTTCCCCTTGCTGTCGATGGTCACGAAGACCGAGAACTGCTTATGTGCGTCGCATCCGATCACTGCTGACATGGTGCTCTCCTATGGGGCGCAGGTCGCGCTTTCATAGGTTCACCCCCGAAAGGGAGCTGCGAAGCAACCTGAAGGGTGAACGTGTCTGGAATGAGCGGCCTGCAGCCAGCTACCGCGAAAACACTGGTTTTTACGGGTTGCTGTTCGTGAACGTTCATGGAATCAGTGGCCAAGGGAAAATCAGCGTTTGGAGGGTGGTGCTGCGTAAACGCGGCGGTTGCTGTGCGTAAATGTGTTGAAAACGTAGGGTTGGGCATAGGTGGCCGAAGCACCGGGGTCCCCGGCGAAAGGTCTTCGTCGCTGGGGTGAAAGTACCCTCCACTCCAGCGTCCGTCAAGGCTCTGCGCTGCGCTTCGACCGCTGGCGCGGACTGCGTGGCCTTGACCGACGCCTCCGCTGCGGGTGTTGCTTTTCATGAGGAGCATGTCTGCTCCTGACGTTCTCAAAGAGAACCGGAATGCGACGGCGAGGCCAGCAGCGGCGGTGAGGGTACCCGCCGCATAGCAGCATCGCCTTCGACCAAGGCTGTTTACTCTCACCTCGATAGCAGGATCTGGTCATGTCCAGAATTAAGAACTTATCCGTAAATAGTCATGGTTTGTCTCCAGCAGATCAAGGCCGCGGCCAAGGAGAGCAAGGCAACGTAGCTGGCCTCCGTTTTCTCGAAGCTGACCAGAAGTTTGCGATAGCGATTGAGCCAGGAACGGGTTCGCCCCACCACCCAGCGGCGGGCTTTCCAACCGGGCTGGGTGCGTTTCGCCTCTGCTTCTTCCTTGCGTTGCCTGATATGCGGTTGATAATCGCGCACCGCAGCCGCCTGCATCGCGCCCTCGCCCTTGTGTCCGGCATCGGCGCAGAGATTCTGCGGTTGTTCGGGGTCCGGTTCCGGCCGCTCCACCACGATCGCGTCCAAGGTAGGCTCCAGCAACTTCACATCATGCACGTTGGCCCCGCTGGCGACGAGCGACAGCGGGACGCCACG
>DAHXNO010000021.1 GCA_027365345.1 Granulicella sp. | reverse complement strand
CCGTTGTGGCGTAGGTTGTGCGGTAGGTTGCGCGATGACGGGATGTTGGACGGCCGCGATGGCGACTCCGGTGACGGCGCAGAACCTTCCGCCGGGAACGCACAGCGTGGATGATGGAGCGCAGCAGGATGCTTACCGGAGACAGGTGATTGCGGCAGAGGGCGCGCTGGAGCGGCAGGACTACAAGAAGGCCGAGGAGACGCTGAAGCTGCTGGCCGCGCAGAAGCCGAAGGACGGGCGGGTACAGTATGATCTTGGATTCGCCGAGGAACGTAATGGAGAAGAGGCGGCTGCGGCGCAGGCCTATGCCGCCTCCATTGCAGACATTCCGCAATTTGCCGAGCCGCTGGTAGCGTTAGGGCTGCTGGATGCGCGCGCCGGCCGAGTGGCGCAGGCGCATAAGGAGTTGGCCGATGCGTCCAACCTGACGACAGGCTCTGCCGAACTGCACGCGCGAGCGCTGCGCGCTCTGGCGCATCTGGATGAGCAGGACGATCCGGAGGCGGCGCGGGAGGAGTTGCTGGCGGCGCTGAAGCTGAGCCCGGAGACACCGGATGATGTGCTGATGAGCGCTGATCTGGCTGAACGCGCCAAGGATTGGAGTGATGCGGCGACCGCATACCAGAAGGCGCTGAATCTGTCTCCAGGCGACATGGATGCGACGGCAGGCCTTGCCCACGCGCTGCAGAAGGAGGGCAAGCTGGCGGAGGCCGACAGCGTCATCTCGGCGGCGTTAAAAGAGCACCCGGAGGATGTGCGCCTGATTGCGCAGGCGGCGGAGGTGTATTCGGCTGAAGGGAAGGCCGCGGCGGCGATTCCTCTGCTGGAGCAGTTGCGTTCTTCCGATCCGAAGATTGCAGCCGATCCCGATACCACGCAGTTGCTGGCGCAGCTTTACGTTGTGAGCGGCGACAATGCCAAGGCCGAGCAACTCGACGAGCAGTTGCTGGCGGTGCGGCCGAATGATCCCAAGCTTCTGGATGCGCTGGGAAGCACGCAGGTGATGCAAGGGAAGGATGCGGCAGCCGAAGCAACGTTTGAGCAGGCGGTTGGATTGCGGGCAGCGTTTGGAGACGATCAGGCATGGGCGGAGACCGAAGGCCATCTGGCGTTTGCGGCATCCAAGAACAATGATCCACAAACTTGCCTGCAGGCGCTGGCGGCGCGAGCGACTGTGCTGCCGAACTCACCGACCTCACTGTTTCTGGAGGCGACGGCGGATGACCATCTGCACAAGCGGCGAGAGGCGATCAAGGCGTACCAGGCGTTTCTGGCGGCTGCGGGAGGGAAGTTTCCCGACCAGGAGTGGCAGGCCAAAGAACGCATGGAGATGCTGGAGAAGGAGCGTTAGAGGGACACAGCATGGCGGGGGGAGAGCATGATAGGCTGAACGAAGCGTGCCGCGTCCTGCTCTGCCAAGCGTACCCCCTTCCGTCCTCTCGATCTTTGAGCAGGAGTACAGAGAACTGCGACCACGGGCTCCGATGCCAGTGTTGGATGTAAAACTTCGGCCGTTCACCAGCCTGAATACGACCATACGACTGCGCCGTGACGAAGATGGCCGGGGGAAGTTGGTGGTGCGGCTGTCGGATCTGCTGGAGCAAGCTCCGGAGAGCGTGCATCAGGCCATTGCCCATATTCTGCTGGCCAAACTCTACCGCAAACCGGTGACTCGGCTGCATGCAGATCGGTATCGGCGGTATACGCAGTCGGAGGCTGTGGCTCGGCAGGCCGAGCAGATGCGGCAGATGCGTGGGCGGAAGGTGGTCAGCTCGCCGCAGGGACGGGTCTATGACCTGAACGAGGTTTTTGAGGCGGTGAACCGGAGATTCTTCCATGGGTTGATGGGAAGGCCGATCCTGACCTGGAGCGCGCATGTGGCCAAGCGGATGCTGGGCCATTACGATGCTGCGCACAACACGATTGTGGTGAGCCGAGTGTTCGACCGGCCGGGAACGCCGCGCTATGCCATTGAGTATCTGCTATACCACGAGATGCTGCATCTGAAGCACCCGGTCAAGGTGCGGGCGGGGCGCAGATGTGTGCATTCCAGGGAGTTTCAGGCTGAGGAGCGGCTGTTTCCGGAGTTGGATCTGGCCAAGGAGTTCCTGAAACGGCTTTAAGTCGCCGGATGGCTACGGCTACTCTGGGGAGGGTGGGTGCGGTCCGACGGCCCGTTTGCCTGGAAAATGGGTCGTAGGAAGTTCCGTCAGTTGCTCTGCGGAAGATGCGGCCGACCAGTGAAGCAGGCGGGGAATCAGGGGATAGTAGAGGCCAAGTTGTATGGGCAGATCTCCGTCGGGGAGGTTGCGGCGCAGGGATGCGTAGGCCTCCATCTGTTCCTTGTACTTTGCTATCTCCTCGTCTGCGAAGGCGGCGTCAGAGAGCGCGCCCTGCTCGGTGGTCTTGAAGTCTACAATCCAGATTTGCTCGTTGCCGCTTGAGTTGGGCTCAGCCCCGGCGAGGAAGGTGCGATCCACGCGCAGCGCCCGAGCCTCTGGGGCAGCCAGCTTGAGGGTTCGCTCGCTGGCTGCGGAGGGATGTGGCGAGAGGATCCATCTTCCCACTGGATCTTTGAGCGCCAGGCTGAGAGCACGCTCGGCGCGCGCCGACTCCCGGTTGGCGAAGCTTGCAGAGAGACCCTCCCCGCGCAGACTGGTTGCCAGCGCCGAGCGCCAGGAGGGAATCTCTGCGGCGAGAGTCTCAAAGGCGTCTTGAATGTCCTGGATGTTTGGGTCGCCCTGGTTCCCGGCCCCCGCATGGTGCTGGAGCCGATCTTGCTTGTCCTGAATCAGGACGGCCTTTTGTTCCAGGATCTGGGCCAGCCGCTGCAGGTAGCGATGCACCACATTACCAAAGGCGCGGGCGGCAAAGGAGCCCTCGGGGCGATGAAACGCGGCTGTGTGGCGCAGCGCCGCTGCGGATGGATAGAACAGACGCCGCTCTTCCGCGGAGCGGAAACGTGCTGATGGATCATAGTTCAGGGGTAACCGTTCGATGGTGGCCGCAGCGGTCGCCGGGGCATGTTCGGTGGGTGACGCAGAGGCAGCAATCTCAAGCTCGGCGTGATCGGTGGCTGCTGCGCGCTCAGCCAAGAGAAGGTCAAAGTGTTGCTTTGCGGCCGGCCAGCACGCTTTGAGCAGGCTGTCATAGCGAGGTTGCGACAGTTCTCCCTTGCTGGTGACAGTGGCCGTGGCGAAGAGATAAAGTTCCTCGCGCGCTCGGGTTGCGGCGACGTAGAAGATGCGTTTGATCTCTGCCGCCTGCCGGCGAGCCTGGACGCCGGCGAGCCAGTTGTTCAGGCTGCCTTTTTCGGCACCTCTTTCATCAATGGGCGCGAGGACCACCGTCGCTGAAGTTTGCTCATCGATAGGCGAGAGATGATTTGGATCGGAGGGTTCATCGAACTCCATCCAGTTCAGCAACACGCCGCTGTCATTTCTGGTTCCGCGATCCAGCCCTGGGATTAGCACCAGATCCCACTCCAAGCCCTTGGCTTTATGGATGGTGAGCAACTCCACTTGCAGCCGTCCGTCCTCTGCAACCGGAGGCGCCGGCTCCGCATAGAGTTTGGCAAGGCGGCTTTTGAGCAGGTTGAGATCGAGGCGCTCTGCTTCGCTCTCCACTTGGAGCAGGAGAGCGAAGTAGCGCTGCACATTGCGGCGCTTTGCCTCTGGCAGAGCGGCGTCTCCGCCGAGGGAGCGCCAAGTGCGTTCTACATGGGTCGCCACAGAGGTTCTTCCGCGCGTGGCTACGGCCGCTTCCAGGTTGGGACAGACGCGATCGAGCAGTTGCTGTCCCTGGGAGGAGAGCATGGCTCGGCGGGCTCTTACCAGTTCAGCGACCGTCCACTCTCGGAGATCCCCCGCGTCAGGGGCCGCCGAGGGTGAAGCCGCATTGTCTCCGGTGAGGCGGAGAAGATCTGCCAATCCAAGGCCACACCAGGGAGCGTGCAGCACCGCCAGCCATGCGGCGCGGTCGGAGGGATGGAGCAGAGCGCGGGTGAGCGCCAGAGCATCCAGGACCTCCGGCAACTCGTCGAGCGCGTCCAGATCGATGGCGCGGTAGGGAAGCGGGCCAGATCCGCGGTCCTGTTTGAACTCCTCGATGACCGCTCGAAGATGCGATCTGGTGCGGCCCAGAACGGCGATGCCCCAAGGCTTACCTGAGCGATCCTCGGGTAGCGGCATAGCCTGGCGCTGTTCAATGATGGAGCGAATCTCGCGAGCCTCCTCCGCAGCGATCGTAGCGCTTGGGGCCTTGTTGGGATCTGTGGTTATCCGCGGACGCCAGCGCAGGCCTGCACCTTCCGTCTGCTTGCGCGTCGCATAGGCCTCGACGAAGGGGACGTCGGCTCCGTCGGTGATCGTGAGCCGCCGGCCGTCGGCGGAAAGAGGGATGCGGCTTGGGAAGATCTGATGGAAGAGGTTGTTGAAGTCAGAGACCAGATTCGCCTGGGAGCGGAAGTTGGCTGTGAGGGCGAGCGAGCGCAGTTCCAGGCTGCCGAGTTTTTGCTCCAGCTTGATGCGAAGAAATCGCTCCACGCGCGCCTGACGGAAGAGGTAGATCGACTGCTTCGGGTCCCCGACGAGAAAGAGAGTTTGACTCTGGCCGTCCCAGAAGTGGGTGAGCAGGCTCAGTAACTCGTACTGGCCGGAGGAGGTGTCCTGCATCTCATCCACCAGGATGTGGCGAAGCGTGGCGCCGGCCCAGATGGCAAGATCGCTCGACGACTCCGCGGGAGTTTCATTGGGTTGGATGGTGGATTCCGGATCGGGACCCAGGCTGCTGCGAAGCGCAGCGCGCGCGGAGAGCGCAAACTCTGTGAAGTCGCACGCGCCGCGCTCGGCAAAGAGCAGACGTAGCTCTATCAGCGCCCGGCGCAGCACATGAAAAAGCGCTTTGGCGACCTCCCACTGCCGGGCAGGGTACCGGACTGGCGGTAGCTTGGGAATGTTGGCCAGAAGCAGGCGAAGCTCGCCGTTGGGAATTGTGTGGCTTTGGAGCTTTTGGAGGATCTGCTGGAGCGCGGGCACGTCTGCTTTGGGAATCTCGAATTTCAGATCTCTGGCCGAGAGGCGTTTGCGCCAATCTCCGTCAGACTTCAACACCAGCCCGATCATCGCTACCCAATGATCCACGTCCTCCGGCGCGGTTCCTGGCGGCTGTTGACGGGCAGCGCAGAGAGCGATGGGAGAGGGCGCGCCGGCCAACCCGGGGTGACGAGCCAGCCGCCCGGAGAGCGAGGTGAGATCTTGCAAGACGCCCTCTGGAAGGGCCTGAAGAGCGATTTCCAGATTGCTGCGTACGACGTTCTCCAACGCGCGCTCCAGGCGGCGCCGAATCTCATCCTCAAGGGCCGCCTCCTCTTCGGAGGTCGATGCGGGTGCGGACAAGATCGGCGTCAGTTCTCCCCACTGCTCGCGTGTTTCCAGCATGTCTGCAATCAGAGTCTCGCAGTTGGCAAGGCTGGCATCCCGGTGCAGAAGCAGGGTGCGCAGAGCGGCATCCAGCCGTTGGTCAGCCGGAGAGTTCACGTTGCCAAGCTGTAACAGGGTTCTGCGCGCCGCCAGGCGGTAGAGAAGATCTGCATCCTCCACCGGTTGCCGCGGTCCGCCGGCCCCGGAGAGGATGGGCAGGGCATTGGCTATCTGGGAGCAGACGGAGTCAATAGAGCGGATGTTCAGGCGGGATGGCCGCTCCAGAAGATCCCATCCCAGACGGCTGCTGCGCTGGAGCGCTGCCCGGGCCAGAACGAGCATCTCTTGCTCGAAGGGTGACAGCGGCGGTGCATCGATTGCAGCGTCAGCCTCGTGCCGCGCCGCAGCCTGTAGGAGCTGTTGCAGCACGCGCTCGCGCAGCTCCGCGGTCGCTTTTCTTGTGAAGGTGATGGCCAGCACCTCTTCCGGCTGCTCAACTTCTGCGTCGCCCAGGAGTTTGAGGTACCGAGCGACCAGCAGAGATGTTTTGCCGGAGCCCGCGGGCGCTTCCACAATGCAAGAGCAGCGCGTGTCGAGCGCAGCCGCTCGAGCTTCGGCGTCGGAGGTGTGCAGTGAAGGGAACTGGAGGACGTCAGCCAAGGTTTGTCTCCACTTGCGGCGTGTCCGCTTCGC
>DAHXNO010000176.1 GCA_027365345.1 Granulicella sp. | reverse complement strand
AGCTTGAACTCGTAATGGCAGTGGAGATCGTCGTTGGATTGATACGAAATGAAAACCGTTTCGCGTGGACGGGTATCGGGACGGAACAGCTTGGCGACGGCCTGCTGCCGGCGCTGGAACATCGAGACAAATGAATCGGGTGTGGCTACTTTGGAACGACGGTCCAGCGGTGGGGATAAAGGCGGTGCTGCTCCTTTTGAATATGGAAAGACCAGTAGGCATCGAAGTCTCCACTCAAGTAGATGGCCCTGAGTTGAACGATGGCCTCAGCCATTTCCTGGGTCCATCTCATCCCCGAGCGTTCCATCCTGTCCTTGATCAGGTTCTTGCATGCTCCCTCGACAGAACCACTGGCGATGGGCCATCCGTTGGCAAGATATTCGTCATAGTGCATGCGGGCGCGATTGCGGTAGATGTAGTCCGCTACCCCCTGCAGTGTTTTTCGGTTGGCCCCATGGAGCCCGCGTTTGGTCACGCTCTGGCGAAGCCCTTTTACGACCTGGCCGGATTGGCCGGACAGAACCCGTAGGGTACGATCCATCACCCAGAGCTCGGCTTCCAGGCTTCCCTCGGGATGGAATACATAGGCGGCTTTCCAGAGTTTCTCCAGGACATGCAGCAGGTCCAGAATCGAAGTGACGCCGAGTATCCGTTCGACCAGAATCTGGAGAGCCCGCTCGCCATCGCTGAGTGCCACGCGGGTCTTGGCGACACCCGGATCACGGCGTTCGATCTCCTGGGCCACTTCCTGGATGACGGCGGTCTTGCCTTTGAGCAGACTGGCCCACACCCGCTTGTTCTCTGCACGCGGGGGAGCCGACGAGTCGGCAGTCGATGGCTGGCGAATACGGAATAGACTCTCCACGACCTGTTGCGGAGTGCGCACCCAGGGCGCGCGCGTGAACACGGTGGCCACGGTTGCCATTCTCTTTCGGTTAGCCTTCTGACCCTTGGTGCGTCGCACCGAGGGTTGAGGCGCACCGTCGGGTTTGACCATCGGAATGCCCTTGCCATCCACCGCCGCCACCAGAATCGCGCCAGCCGCCGTTTCCGGAGAGCGTTGTCGATAAAAGGCGTCAAAATCCTGAGCTGCATCGGGCAGCATTTCCTCCAGGCTGCGTTTGGAAACGGCAACGCCGGTGAGATCGGCGATGGCCTCGACCGATTCATGGAAGGGGTTCTGCACGGCCGCCTTGATCAGTCGCCGCTGCAGTTCGTAGGAAAACGAGCGGGCGGGCAAAACGAGGGTCTGGTCGAGGGGATAGATGCTGGGTGCGCCAGTCCGGGAGTAGCCCATGCGGATGACTTGTACGGTCCCAAAGACAGTCTTCAGCGAACGAGTGCCGAGGCGGCGATGTGTGTGCCATTCCTGGCCGCCATCCCGTTGAACGCACAAGGCGGGGCCTACATCTCCCTGGCCGCGGTGCAGCAGGTGCGCCTGCAATAGCAAGCGCTGCACCTCGCGGCCTCTGTCCTGTTGCTGGCACTCAATTTGGTGGAGTGGAAGCTGCAGAGCGGGGCTTGATGCCAGCCAGTTTTCCAGCAAGGCGAATTCGTGAGCGGCTGGCGTGAGAGAACTTGCCTCTACGATCCGCAGTTGGCTTGCAGGACAGCAAGGCAGGGGTGCGACGGTCGTTGTTGACATATCCTTACGGTATCATTACCGTAAGAATGAAAGAAGCGTCCAAACATGAGAAGACCTGAACGATCTCAACAGAGCGAAGACCTGGAGCGCTATGAGCAACGTTTCCTTGAGTTGAAGCGGGAGTTCCAGCATCTGGAATGCTTCTGCAAAGGGACGGTACTTCGCCGGATGGTGAAGTGCGGCAAAGCCTATTGCGCCTGTCACGACGATCCAGCCAAGCGGCACGGACCTTATTTCGAGTGGACGTATAAGGCCAAGGGAAAAACGGTCAATGTGAAACTTACTCCGGAAACGATGCCCGTCTATCGGGCAGCTTCCAAGGAGTACAAAAAGCTGAAGCTACTTTTGGACCGCATGGAGCGCCTGTCGCAAACCGTCCTGCGACATCAGACCAAAATGGCGCAATCCACGCCCCGCTGCCGATCGTAAAAACCGGGGATATCTTCATATCCCGCCTTTCAGCTCCCACAAGAACCCGTTCGATCTCGCATAAACCGTTAAGTCTATGTGCGTTAGCCGTCGTTCTAAAGTAGCCACACCCGAATAAAATCCCGTGATCTTATCGGACGCGCGAGGATCGTATTCAATTTTCGTGTCGCCCTGGTTGTTGGCCTTATAGCTGCGCGTCGGACCTTGAAAGTTATTGTTGACGATGCCATCGGTGGGCACCGCGTTCGGTAGCGGATAAAAGTTAGGATTCGCAAAGAAAAACTTAGCAACCGAGTTGACGACAGGTATCCCCTTGTCGCCGGCATAGGGAGCGAAGCCGTTCTCTGAATCGTAGAGCTGGATCGGCTTTGCCTGGCTTAGGAGAGTCGAAAAATCCCCACTCCTCATCGCGGAGCTAAAGACGCTCGCCGATCCGGTCCCTCCGGTGTGGTAGCGCGATCCGAGATAGTCGACAAAAAAGAACAGTCGGTTCCGTTTGATGGGGCCACCAAAAGCGCCGCCGAACTGCGCCTGAGAAAACGGGTTGATCGGGAGTATCGGTCTCGCTTGATTGTTGGTCCAGGAATTTGCGTTGAACCGGTAGTCCTGCAAGTAGCCATAGGCTGTTCCATGGAACTGGTTGGTGCCGCTCTTGAGCACGCTGATTACGTCGCCGCCATTCACGTTGCCGTAGTCGGCGGGCGCGTTCGCGGTCATCACCTTCATCTCCTGCAAAGACTGCGGTGCGGGGCTATAAGAGATGAGGTTGTTGAACGTCTCGTTCATGTCGATGCCGTCCAGGGTGTAGTTATTTGCCTGGGCGCGGTTGCCGTTCATGTTGGGTGTATCGGTAAAGTACGTGCTGCGCTCAATGCTGGTTGTGCCGGATGTGCCGGCCGTATCGATCGCGCCGGGCGTGTACAACGTCAAGGCAGAAAAGTCGAGGCCGTTCAGAGGAAAGTTCTTGATGGTGTTGGCCGTCAGTGTGGCCCCGAGAGTTGCGTTACTCGTGTCCAAAATTGGCGACGCGGCGGAGACGTTCAACGTCGTCGAGGCCGTTCCGACTTTCAACTTGACGTTGAAATTCGCCGTCTGCAAAACCTCCAGGCTGAAGGCCGGGATGGTTTCCTTGTCGAAGCCGGGTGCCTGCACCGTCACTTCATAGCGGCCGATCGGCAGTGACTGGATTCGGTAAAAGCCGTCCGCATTCGTCGTGGTGGGTGAATCGACACCTGTGCTGGTGTTGTGGGCAACGACTTGCGCGCCCGATACGACTGCTCCGCTGGGATCGGTCACCTCTCCAGTGATGGTTCCTGTAACGGTCTGGCCCACTGCCGCCGAAACAGCCATGAGAGTGAGCAGCAGAGTAACGGACTGGAAATATCGAAGCAATTTCATGGGTTTGAATCCTCCGGCCTGAAGTCGTTGC
>DAHXNO010000153.1 GCA_027365345.1 Granulicella sp. | reverse complement strand
CTCTCTAAGCGTGATTATTACGAGGATTTGCTCGACCGTGTACAGGCCAGTTGCGAGCGGGCCGGAGTTTTGCCTACCCTCTTTGACGCTGCGGTCTTTGAGGAGATGGGAAAGGATGTGAGCGTGAAGGCAAAACCTTCCGCCAGCATTGGGTACGTGAACAGGAACGGTCAGGTGGTGGTCCGGAATACCATGCTGCCTGGTACCGATAAGAACCAGTACGTCTATCAGCTTGCGTGTTCGCAATGCGGCTTCGTCTGCGGCGCAAACGACAGCGACATTCGTGAGCGCAAATGCCCCAAATGCCAGGGCGGCGAGCCGGGCTTGTCTATGGACACTTAGAGAAGGATGGCGCTTGCATCCAGTGCGCTATAGGCGGCGTTTCGTTGGATGTGCCAAGATAGTGTCTCGGGGGTGATTCCGCTGAACTACATCGAACAAGAAATTGCGCTGGATACGGAGACTGGATTTGGCGCCGATGTGCCAATCTCCATCAGCTCAGTTCTGCTGCGGAGATTGGAGGAGACTGCGCGTCCGTGCGTCAGGATGGCCATTGAGGGAGCGAGTGCTGCAGTGGGCGCTGTTCCAGTTTGGCTAGAGCGCGCGTCCGATATTCGGGCAGTTGGATTCAGTGCGCGGGATGGACAATCCATTCTTCATATTAAAGCCCCAATGCTTGGAGAGGCCGTCCCAGAGGTCTTTGATCAGCCGATGCTGTGGCCGGGGATGGCAAGTCCGGAGGACACGGCGGTCCAGTTGATTGGCCGGGTCGGTCGTGTCGTCCGTGGACAGGAGGCCGCGAGCGATATGTATGACCAGCCGCTGCTCAAGCATTTCACCCATTGGCAAGGGCTTTTCAAACGTGAAGTTAAGGAACTCCGCCTGCCAGCGTCTTTTACCGGCGCTTCCGTTCCTGTCACCCTCGACATAGCGGTTGTTGAGAACGCCAAGCTGCTGAGTGCTCAGACCCCGCTGCCTCGCCAAGTTCGCATTGTCGGCAAGCTGGATATGGTGCGGCATAGTACGCGGTCCTTTGCGCTATTGACCGACAAGGGCGATGAAGTGCGAGGGGTCTTGCAGGGGGGAGATCCAGGGGTTCTACAAAAGAATTTCGGTAGGGAGATTACGGTTTTCGGCAAGGCAATCTACCGGCCATCGGGTTCACTCCTACGGATTGACGCCTTGGAGATTCTGGATACCACAGAAGGTCGTTCCGTGTTCTCGTCAATTCCTGAAGCGTTGAGCAGGGCGCCCCGAGTTGAAAAGAGAATCCAGCCCAGTCGCGGCGGGGTCGCTGCATTCTTCGGTACCTGGCCTGGCGATGAGACAGATGATGAATTGCTCGCAGCGCTCGGAGACCTGAGAAATTGAGTCAGACTTATTTCCTTGACACGAGCGCGGTGTTGAACCTGGTTCGAGGCAAGGAATTAGGCCGACAGATCGACGCTGTGTTCGGTTTGAGTGCTGCGCTGCATCGGCATACGATTTCGATTGTCACACGTGGTGAACTGCATGCCTTGGCTAAGCGTAATGGGTGGGGTGATTCCAAGCGAAGCGCTCTTTCGTCAGCCCTGGACAATCTGGTTACTGTTTACATCGACAGCGACATGTTGGTTGAGGCCTATGTTCAGGTGGAGGAGGCCTGCCGTACCACGGCAGGTGGCGAACAGAAGATGGGACACAACGATATGTGGATCGCCGCTGCTGCCTTGGTCTGCGGGCTGCCACTCATTACAACCGATGCGGATTTCAAGCATCTAAATGGCCGGTTGATCACAGTGCATTGGGTCGATCCAAGGCTCGGCGAGGTCCAGCCGCAATGACTCCGAGCGCCGTCGTCCAAAAGCCGTGGGACTGCTGCAACATCCTGCGCGATGACGGTCTCTCGTACGGGGACTATCTGGAGCAGCTCACCTTTTTACTGTTCCTGAAGATGGCCGACGAGCGCCGGATCATGTTTTCTGCTCAAAAAGCGCTGATCCCCAAGGATCTCGACTGGCAGAGTCTGGAGCGACTGGATGGTGAGCCGCTGGACGCTCAGTACAAAAGCGTCCTCACCGAGCTGGGCAGAGAGCCGGGGTTGCTGGGCACCATCTTCAGGAAGGCGCAGAACAAGATTCAGGACCCGGCCAAGCTGAAGCGGCTAGAGCATTTTTCCCGTAGGTGTCGTCCGGCAGATTGAGATGGAAGGGCGTTTTCCCCAATGAAAACGCCACTGCACAATCGCTTTTGGATGCCCATCAACGGGGAAGATGCTCTAACGGCCAATGACCAGAAGACGGAAGGTGCCCGGAATGACCGGGCGATAGTGATGGTGGACGGGTTGTGTGGCAGGTTGGGGCGCGAAGTCTGCCGTGGCGGTGAAGATGCGCCCGGTGTTGGGGTCAAAGGTGATGGTGCGAGCTCCGCGCTGGGTCTTGAGGGTCTGCTCCACGCTGAAGTCCGAGGCTGAGAGCGGCGCGCCGGGGGCGAGGCGCTCTTTGATGATGGTGAGAGTTCCATCGGACTGGGTGCTGTAGACCTCTTGCGTGGCTGGGTTGAAGAGGGCTCCGTCGCAGCCTACCCCGATGGGCAACGTGGTGAGGATGCGGCCGTCGGAGGCGCGTAGGATCACCATATTGTTTTTATCGTTGCAGGCGGCGAAGAGCACGCCGTGATCGGCGTCGATGGCCAGGCCGGAGCATCCGCCGCCAACCGAGGAGATGTCGTAGTTGCCGGTGAGGGTGAGGGTGCGGGTGTCGACGACGGCGATGCGGTCTTTGTTCTCGACATCGAGGAAGAGGTGACCCTGGCCGTCGAGCTGGGACTGCTCCGGTTCGCCGCCCAGGTTGACGGTTCCGAGGATGTCTCCGGTCTCGGCGTCGAGGACGGTCACGTTGGGTTCGGCGTGGGAGAAGATGTAGACGTGGTGCGTGATGGGATCGTCGAGGTAACCATCGGGACGGCCGCCGGTGGCGATGGTCTTGATGATCTGATGGGTGAGGCTATCAAACATGGTGACCTGGCTGCCGGTGGCGAATCCGTGGTGGGTGGCGTTGTCAATGGCTGCGCCGTGGGCGGCGCCCAAGGGGATGGTGGTGATGGGCGCCAGGGTGTCCAGGTTGTAGACGTGGAGCTCTCCCGTGGGACCGGAGCGGGCGATATAGAGTTCGCGGGTGGAGGCGTTTGCGGCTAGATAGTCCCATCCTCCCGGGCCGCCCAGCTTGTGGACGGAGAGAATTCTGTAGGGTCCGCCGGAGTGGCCGGCAGCGTTTGAGGACTGGGCGGAGAGAGTGGGCGCTGCGGGGAGCGCGAGGCCCAGGACTGCCAGGGCGAAGGCGGGCAGGCAGGGAACAGCCCAAAAAGGCGGTCGGAAGCGAACGGGGATCATGCGGATGAGTATACGACCGCGAGCTTAAGCAAAGTTGAAGTTCGCTTTGGGATGGGCTGAGGATGATCCGGGATGATCGAGGGGAGGGGGAGTTGGCGACCCGCACTTGCGCCGAGGCACAGGCGATTTGCTGATGTGGAGTTCTTTCGCGAGCAGGCGATGGGAGAAGAGCTGTTGCCGGAGAGAAGGGGATTGGCTTTCTGCGGATGAGTGTCCTGCAAGAAGCGCTCCGGCGGGTGCAAGAAGAGCTCAGGACTGTTGTGAGGAGGCGCTCAGGAGTGCTCCCGGAGGAAGATGCCGGTTTGATGTAAAGCCTGCGCATCTCACTGACCAGGAGGTCACTTCAGCGAAGGCATCGTGGGCCGGTGTACAGTGTCTTCGTGAGTAGGAAGCCGAAGTTGGTTGCAGGGGAGGGTTCTTATGGCAGAGAATCACGATCCGAAGAGATCAGCGAGACGGAACTCGCGCTGGCCAGCGTATGCGCAGTACCTGTTCATTGTGTTCCTGACCCTCTTGTTTTTGAGCCTGGCAGTCAGTATGGAAAGACACCACTTTTTCAGCGGAAGCGATGATGAGCAGAACTCCTCGGCTACCCGGTAGAAGCGTCTTGCTGGGTTGAACGTTCCGGAGCGGGTGTGCCGTTTATCTCCGTTGAGGAAGCAGCATGGAGGCACGCGGCTTTGGCAGAGCGCGAATAGAAGACGGATGGCTACTCGAAGACCAGTGGGTTGGGGTTGGGTCTGCCCCAGATGAGCCGGATGAGTTGATCGTGCGGGGGCAGATTCCAGTCTGGCCCCAAGGGTTCAGGGTGGGCTTTGATGTGGAAGCCGCTGAGGAGATGGAGGATGGCGTCATCGGCGAGGCCTCGCTCGCGCAGGACGCGAATCTCCTGTTGCAGGACGGATTCCGTGCTGCTGGAGTCACAAAACGGATCCTGCAGAGAGAGCGGGGGCGGCGCAGGGGCGGGGGGATTGGGGTTTGTCATTCGGTGGAAACCTCCGGAGCCTCTCCTTGAGAATCTGCCGCGCGCATGATCGCTGCGTGGCTGCGGCCATGCCGGCGAGGTCTAGCGTTCGACCGGCCGGAAGACTCAGCGGAGACGATCGGCGCGCTCTGGATGCCCAGCCCTGCCGGGCGTCTGGTCTATGGCCAGAACTTCATACTAGTGAAGACATGGGGGAATCAAGCTTGGTTCCGTGGTATTAATCGGCAGAGTCACCTCAACGGTCAATACCTGGATGGATACTTTGGGAGCCTTAGGGGAGGATTTTGAGCAGACGAAGGGCAGATGGCCGCAAGGGCTGTGCCGAAGTTCCGTGGTCCGATGCGCGCGGTGAAGCAGATGGCCGCGCAGGGCTACACGTGCGCCACACAGGCAGTGAGGAAGCTCTTAGCGTCCGATCCGTTCCATGATGCCGCGGTCCACCGAGGGCAGCCCCTGGAACCACTCGGCCTCAGCGCCGGGCTGGGGAAGAATGTGGCCGAACTCAAGCATCTGGAAGGAAGGGATTTCGATGAGGTAGGCCCAGACGGCATTGTGAGCCGCACCGGCGGCTAGAGCCAGAGCGTTGGTGAGCTGGATGAGGAGTTCCTGGCGCTGCTCGGGGGTGCGCCCGGCGCGAATCTGGCCGTGCACATAGATGAGATCGTGCTGCAGCGGCTTGCCACCGACATAGTGGTTCCCCGGGGCGAGATCGGCGAACAAGACCTGGGTTAAGTAGGCGTTGGCGCCCGTGACGGATTTGTGAATACGCGTAATCTCCTGCGCAATTATGGTCTTCTGACGTGGGGTGAGGCGATTGGCTTCCGTGGACACCGTGTACGTAGGCATGGGAGCGAAACCTCCGAGAGGAATCTTTAACGATGAGTTTCTTAATTTACACCACGGCAACTCCTGCGCGGCTGCGGGATTGTGAAGTTTTACTCCGGACTGGCGCGACCGGCCAGCCGCATCGACCGGTGTGGGGGATTTCAGGCCGCAAATTGGACCAGTCCCAGCCATAGCCATCTTCTTGTTCTTCTTGTTGCCCGGTATCCCGGAGGGGGCGTGCTGGGGTGTTTTGATACCACCCCAGCACGCGAGCCTGCGGGGGTGGTATCAAAAGGACGGTTCATGCCGCGCCGCGGCCGCGCCGAAGATGTGCAGGGAGATGGCTCTAGTCGAGCGGGGCCTGTTGAATGGTGTTGGTGAGGGCGCCGATGCCCTCAATGCTGACGGTGACGGTGTCTCCGTGGCGCATGAAGAGGGGCGGATCACGCTTGAAGCCGACGCCGCCAGGGGTTCCTGTGGCGATGACGTCACCGGGGGAGAGTGTTGTGAAGGCTGTGATGTAGGCGAGAATTCGCGGGATGGAGAAGATCATGTCGCCGAGATGACCGGATTGCACCAGCTTTCCGTTGAGGTGGGTTTGAATGGCCTTCTCCGGCAGCGCGCCAGCCTCCTGAGGAGTGAGCATCTCCGGGCCGAAGCCGGCGGTGGAGGGAAAGTTTTTGCCGGGAGTGTACTGAGCGTTGTGGAGTTGCCAGTCGCGAATGGAGCCGTCGTTGAAGAGGGAGTAACCGGCCACCAGCTCCATGGCGCGGTCTTCCGGGACGTGGCGGCCCGGCTTGCCGATGATGACCGCCAACTCGCCTTCGAAGTCGAAGGAAGAGGAGTTGGAAGGGAGGATCATGGG
>DAHXNO010000143.1 GCA_027365345.1 Granulicella sp. | reverse complement strand
GATGCCGGCGCTGTTGACCAGCAGATCCACGCGGCCCGCCTCTGTGAAGGCCTGCTCTACGCCGACCGGGTCCGTGACGTCGCAGGCGACGCCACGTCCGCGAAGGGAGAGCGATGCGGCAGCCTCAGAGGCCTGGTCTGCGGCAATGTCGAGGATGGTGACGTGGGCTCCGGCGTCGGCGAAGGCGTGAGCGGTGGCTAGGCCAATGCCGCTGGCGCCTCCAGTGACGACGGCGTGTCTTCCAGCGAGGGTGAAGGGGTGCGAGTTCTCGATGTTCATTTGAAACCGTTTTCTACCTTCTTGGCGAAGTTTATCAAAATTAGCGATTGACGGCGCTCCGTGAGCAGTGGATGGAGCTACGCAGAGAGCAGGATCCGCAGGTCGCGAAGGTTGTTTCCCGTGGGACCAGTGGTCAAAGTAGCTCCCAGACTATCTAGAAATGGGGTGGAGTGGAAGGTCTGAAGCGCTTGCTGCGCGGCGGCGCGCAGGCCAAGGCCCTGCAGGCTGTGCTGATCGACGACGGCTCCGGCGCGAGAGCTGTTGCCATCGATGCCGTCTGATCCGGCGGACAGGATGGCTACGGGTGGACCTGAGGGGTCCAGACGCGTGGCGGCGTAGAGAGCGAAGTGCTGGTTGCGGCCGCCACAGCCCTGGGAGAGTAGGCGGTTATCGGCAGAGGCTACGGTGACCTCGCCGGCTGAGATAAGGCAGACTCGGGGGTGGTTGCTGCGCAGCTCCGCCAGGCGGGAGAGGAGATAATCTGCGGCGGCGCGAGCCTCCCAGTCGTCGCAGGTGTTGTCGAGGACCGCGTGAAAACCCTTCTGGGTGGCGTGATGGAGCGCTGCCTGGGCTAGATCGCTGGACTCCAGGAGTGTGAACGTGTGGCCGTTGATCTCTCCAGGCTTGGGCGTCTCCGCAACGGCGCCGGAGAGAAAAAATTGGCGCACCGCGGCAGGGAAACGATCGAGCAGGTGATAACGGTTGAGGATCAGGAGGCACTGCTCGACGGTTGTGCTGTCTGGTACGGTGGGCCCGGAGCCGAGGGCATCGAGATGGCCGGATGGAACGTCGGAGACGAACAGGGAGATGGAGGCGGTGCGGCGGGAGAGGAGGCCCAAGCGGCCTCCTTTGACGGCGGAGAAGTGTTTGCGCACACAGTTGATCTCTGCGATGGAGGCTGCGCTATGCACCAGGGCGCGATGAAAGGCGACCGTGTCTTCGAGCGAGATGGCGGGGTCGAGGGGCAGCTCCATCATTGCGGAGGTCCCTCCGCTGAGGAGGAAGAGGCAGAGAGTGTCTGGCGATCTGGATGGGGAGATGGGAACGGCCTGCAGCATGGCCAGCACGGCGCGGGCTGCGGCCAGGGATGCCGCATTGGGCAGGGGATGGCCGCCGTGGAAGAACTGAAAGCCGGAGGGCAGTGCGCTGGGCGGCGCAGGTGCGATGAGGATGCCTTGCAGGTCCACAGCAGAAGGAAGGTTAAGCTGGGCGAGCGTAGCTTGCAGCATGGGGACGGCAGCCTTGCCTGCGGCGACCATGCGTACTCGCTGGATGGTCCCAAGCCCGAGGCGAAGGATGTAGGAGCCCGAATGGCCAAGCAGCAGAGTGAGTTCGCCGGCGGAGGACGCCCGAACCTGCAAGGAACGCTGGACCGCCTGCGGGATACTGCATTCGGTCAGCGCGTGGGTGAAGAGGGAGCGAGCGATGGAACGGAGCGTCGCGTTGGACGGGAGGGCCTCGGCGGGAGGGCCATGGAGTTCATCGGGGAGTTGGGGTTGGCGTGGTGGCTCGATCATGATGGAACCTGCGGCGGGGTCTGGTGAGACGAATGAGACTGTTGAGATGGGTAGGCGACCAGTTTGTGGTGAGAGCGAGCTGTCACGGAGATCGTAGCTTGTGGGCGCAGACCTTTGCAGGCTTGAACGGCGTGCCGGAGATCCGCAGCAGAGGAGGAGGACTCTTGAGGAATGTGGCTGTAAGAGGCTCTTCCGCAGGTGGGTCGCCAGTGTTGCCGCGGCCGTGACAGTGCTGTCTCAGAGCTGGCTCAGAACTGACTCCGGGATGGCTTGAGATCCATTCCGCTGGTTTGCGAGATGGCCGGGACCATGGTACTACCTGCCGAGAAGATCGTCCCTGCGACCTTCTGCCGGTAGGAAGAAAATGGTCTGGGAGATATGGCTTGCCGATCTTCGATACGGCCTGGGCTGAGAGCAAAAAATCAAGGCCCAGCGCAGAAGGAGACTGCCTTTCGATCCATTTTGACGCAAGGCCAGGGCACGCAAGGTTGTGCGCACGAATTGCGCTCCGCCGTTCAACACCCCCCCTCTTTGCTGCCGATCCGGCTTTTTGAGGTCAACTTGAAACCGTGGGCCTCTGGCCATACTTCAGATATGCGGCCTCCCGGGGCTTCGTGCGGTGGCGCCCTTGATTCTCTCTGCCCGTGGTGATGGCGCCAGGTCGCGACCGTTCGGGGTGGATCAGGACCCGCGCATCTCCGGCGCGATCTCGTAAATGCTGCGGACTTCCAGCTTTCTTTGGAGATCAAATGGCGCCATGGGCTGGTGAAGCGTGATTTGAATCTCCGCTGCCCGGCCGGGACGCAAGTCGATGAAGTTGTCGGAATAGGAGGCATCGGTATCTCTCACATTGGCCCACACCCACAGGGCGGGAACGTCAGACTCAAGCAGCACGCGAT
>DAHXNO010000075.1 GCA_027365345.1 Granulicella sp. | reverse complement strand
GAGTTGGAGCGGGGGCTGCGGGAGTGTGCGGAGCTGGCATCTGAAGGGATTGCCTCGATTGGGGTTACGGGCTGGGCTGTGGACTATGTGCGGCTCGACGTCCAAGGCCGGCCTTGGGCCCAGCCGTTCTGCTATCGCGATCCGCGGACTGGCCGGGCGATGGAGGAGGTGCATGAGCGCATCTGCGCCGAGCAGATGTATGCGCTGACCGGGGTGCAGGTTCAGCCGCTGAACACGGTCTATCAGCTCTATGCGGACAAGAGGAGCGGGATCCCGGCGGGGATGCCATGGGTGAACCTGCCAGAGTATGTTCTGCACTGGCTGGGGGCTCCGCGGGTGGCGGAGGTGACGAATGCTTCGCATACGGCGTTGATGGGGTCCGCGGCGGGAAGCTGGGCGCAAGGTTCGGAAGCCAAGCGCAGCGCAGGGCGCTGGGCGGAAGAGATCTTTGCTGCTTTGGGGCTGGATGTGGCCGAGGCCCCGGAGTTGGTGGAGACAGGCGCGGTATTGGGAGGGATGAGGCATCCATTGCGTGGGTTTGCGGCGTTCGAGCAGACGCGGTTGGTGGCGACGGCGTGCCACGACACGGCTGCGGCGATTGTAGGCATTGATGCTGAGGATGGGGACTGGGCGTACATCAGTTCGGGAACCTGGTCGCTGGTGGGTACGCGGCTGCCGGAGCCACACAAGACGCAGGAGGCTTGCGGCAAAGGGTTTACCAATCTCCGGGCGGCGACGGGCGATATTCTGTTTCATCGCGGCATGGTGGGCATGTGGCTGCTGAGACAGTGCATGGATGTGTGGGAAGAGAGGGCTCCGTATCCTCTGGATGAGTTGATGGGTGGGGCGCGAAGGCTACCCACACCGGAGTGTGTGCTGGATCTTGACGATCCGGATCTGCTGCTGCCGGGCAGGATGCCAGAGCGGATCAACGCGCAACTGGAGGCGCGTGGAGCGGCTCCCTTGGCTGCGGGCAGGGAGGCGGCTCCGGCGTATGCGAACCTGATCTTCCACAGCCTGGCGAAGCGCTATGCGGCGCTGCTGGAGGATCTTCGCGGCATGGCGGGCAAGAAGCTGAACCGGATCTGCGTGGTAGGTGGAGGCAGCCGCAACGAGTTCCTGAATGAGCTGACGGCCTCTGCGTGCGGGGTTCCGGTGGAGCGCTGCTCGGCGGAGAGTTCGACGCTGGGGAACTTCGCCGTGCAGTGGGCACGGCTGGAGCAGACCGACGGGAGGCTGGATCCGGCTTTGCTGGCGCGGCTGGCCGGGCGGTTGAGGCGGCAGGACGGCGAAGGGGAGCTGTAATCGGCGGGATGGGCAAGGCGATCTGTTTGCGTTTGCCCAGGATTGGGTCAGCGCGGGGGCATGGTTTTGCATCGGTCCTTTCCTTCTGTTCGACCCTGCTTCAATCCGGACTGTCGGCGAGGTAAGCTCAAAGGGTGACGCTGCCTTCAACGTTCTCTGAGTTTTTCGGCAATCAGGCTACCGTGGATGGCCTTCGCGCAGCCATCGCCGCAGGCAGATTGCCGCATTCGCTGATTCTTGCAGGTCCGCGCGGGGCGGGGAAGTACAGCCTGGCGCTGCTGCTGGCGATGGCCCTGGAGTGTGAACGGCAACCGCGCGAGATTGCGGGCAGCGGGACGCACGTCGGCCAGCCGCTGGCGGGATTCTGTGGTGATTGCCGCAACTGCACGCGCATTGCGGAGAGCGCTGATCTTGAGGCAAAGATTGAAGAAGCGGTTGCGGCGCGCGAGGAGATGCGCGAGGTAGATAAGAAGGACACCCGCGTGATGGTGCAGACGCACCCGGACGTGTTGATCCTTCCGCCCGATCCGCCGCAGTTGCTGATCAAGCTGGGGCAGGTTCGGACGCTTATCCAGCGCGCGCAGTATATGCCTACCGAGGCTCGCGCCAAGGTGTTTGTGCTTACCTCTTCCGCTTTGATGAAGGAGGCTGCAAACTCCCTTTTGAAGGTTCTGGAGGAGCCGCCGGCTTATGTCCACATTATGCTGCTGGCTGAGAACCTTGGGGAGTTTTTGCCGACGATCCGTTCGCGGTGCGCGGTGGCGCATCTGGGGGCTCTGCCCGCGGAGGAGATTGCGGGGCTACTGGCGAAACGGCGTCCTCAGCTGAGCGCGGTGGAGCGCGATCTTACAGCGAGGCTGAGCGAGGGCGCAGTGGGACGAGCCTTAGGTTTCCAGTTGGCCGAGTATGCCGCGGCTCGAGCGGATGCGTTCACGATTCTCAACACGGCGGAGCACTCCAGAGGCTTGGAGGATCACTCCGCTCTGTTTCGCATGACCGAGAGCTATCGAGCAGGGGCAGAGGGTCAGGGTAAGACTTTGGCGCTGCTCCGCGCGCTCTCGAGTTTGCTGGAAGACATGCTGATGCTGCAAGCCGGCGTACCGGATCGCGTCCGCAACATTGACAAGCAGACCGAACTTCAGCGCCTGGCCGACACGTTTTCCTTCGATTGGATTGAGCGGGCGGTACGAGCCATGGATGGGGTACAGAGTGGGATGCGCCGAAACCTGCTGCGGTCCCTGAGTCTGGACGCCATGGCGGTTGAACTGGAGGGGAGCCTGGGTTAGGCGTGGGTGGAAAGAGGCGGCTATGCGTCGGGCAGGATGCAAGCTTCTTGCGGCAGGCGAGGCAGGTTGTTTGGGGTAAAACGAACAACCCATCCCCATCGAATCAGCATCGAACAGGGGCATAGCTAGGATGAGACCTAAGCCGGATGGTGGCTGCATGAAGTTGGATCCGGGTTGACGCGTGGCTTGAACTCCAGGTTGATGCATGGACGGTCGAATGGAGCCGCTGTTTGAAGCGCAGGTTGTGGCTGCGCCGAAAGAGGTTGTCGCAATGCCCGTAAAGAGAGCGATCATGGAGAGCAGAACCGGATTCCGTAGCGACGACAACAGTTTCAATGGGACGCGCAAGCTGGTGCGTCCTCGGCTACCGACCTTGGAGCATCGCCGGGAGCCAACGCACACGGAAGATCCGCTGACGCACGCGATGATCACCGATAATCACGGAACCCTGGAGAGCTCTCACGCCGAGGCGTTTTATTTTCAGAAGCAGATGCTGCAACAGACTGAGATGACGATTCTTCTGGAAGATGGAGAGCAGATTCAGGGCGTGATCCAGTGGTATGACAAGTGCACTCTCAAGCTGCGTGTGGGGCGCAGCCGGATCCTGGTGTATAAGTCGGCCGTTAAGTATCTTTACAAGACCAGCGACGCCCATACCGCGCCCCGGGTGATGAAGTAGCGCGGCGCGTTGACCGGAAGGGACGAACGGCGGTGGGCTAGGAGCGGGCGGCTTTTTCCAAGCGGTCGCGGATGGCGTCGCCCAGTCCACCGGAGGGCGGCAGCGGACACAGGATGGTCCGGACCTTGAGGTCATCCAGAGCTCGAAGGCCGGCGAAGAGGCTGGCGGCGAGCGTCTTGGGATCAGTCCAGCAACCCCAGCGCATGACGACGACGCCTGGTTGCAAGCGGCAGTCTTGGGGAAGATCCCAATCGGTGGGCAGGAGAATGCCGACCGGTCCTAGGTGGGTTGGGAGCGGGGCTGCGGGGCTGGTCTGTGATTTTCGCAGGGCGGCACAGAGGGCTTGAACTGAGCCCTTCACCAGTTCCAGGCGGGCTTGCGGAGCGTAGTGCCGGATTCCGAAACCGGGCGAGGGCAGAGCCGAGGGCTCGAGTGGGGGCGCGCCGGGTGGGGGAAGGAATCTCTCTACTGCGATGCCGGTAGCCGCCAGTAACTGCTGAGGGGTGACCGCGCCGGGACGATAGAGCCGCATGGGTGTCTGGGTGGGGTCGAGCACGGTCGATTCGACTCCGACGGAGGTTGGGCCAGCGTCCAATACGGCGTGGATGCGGCCGTCGAGGTCTGCCAGTACGTGCGCGGCAGTGGTTGGGCTGGTGTGTCCGAAGCGGTTGGCGCTGGGTGCGGCGATGGGCAGGGCGGCGGCAGCAAGCAAGGCCTGGGCGGCCGGATGATGTGGAACTCTTACTGCGACTAAATCGCGGCCTGCAGTGACGGCGTCTGGAATGGCCGGACTGCGCGGCAGCAGCAGGGTCAAGGGACCGGGCCAGAAGGCGCTTACGAGGGCTTGAATGCGCGCGGAAAGCGAGGACGGAATCTGGGTTACCTGCGCAAGTTGTTCGGGCGAGGCCAGATGTACGATGAGCGGGTCCCAGGCGGGCCGTTGTTTGGCGGCAAAGATTGCGGCGACGGCCTGAACGGACAGAGCGTTGGCTCCCAAGCCATAGACCGTCTCGGTGGCAAAGGCTACGAGGTTTCCACGGCGCAGCAGGGCGGCGGCCTGTTGGATGGCTGCGGGGTTGGAGGCGTCGAGGTGAAGGGTCTTGAGCATAGACGACCTTCTCCATCCTAGCGAATAGCGCTTGCGGGGCGAAGGATGCCTGCGAGGCGAAGGGTGCGCGGTGGCGGATGTGGGCCGATGCGGCGGATCCTTTGAACGGGAGCGTACACCGCCCTGAGGGGAGGGATGGACGTATACTGGCGGCATGCAGGCTGCGGAGATCGAACTGAAGTTTTCGGTAGATGATATGGACAAGCTTCGGTTGGGTGCGCAGAGGCTTGGCTTTCGGTTGGTGACGGATAGGACCTTTGAGAGCAACACGCTTTACGATACGGTGGATCGCAGCCTTCGCTCGCGGAGGCAGATCCTGCGGATCCGCCACTATGGAGATGTCTGCACGGTGACGCACAAGCGAGTGGCGGATGGTGATGCGGGCGATGTTGCGTACAAGACGAGAATTGAGACGGAGAGCGTCGTGGAGGACGGTGACGCGCTGGCCGAGATCTTTCTCCAGCTAGGCTATGGTCCGGTGTTCCGCTATGAGAAGTTTCGTACGCAATGGGAGTTGGAGGAGGGGCATCTGGTTCTGGATGAGACTCCGATTGGGGTATGGGCGGAGTTGGAGGGTTCACCGGCGTGGATTGAGAGGATTCTGGAAGATCTGCAGGTAGGCCCGGAGCGGCGCAGTACGAAGAGCTATGGGGCGATGTTCCTGAGTTGGAAGGAAGAGACGGGAAGCTCTGCGGAGAACCTTGCCTTTGACGAGGTTGAGGCTTGGGCTGAGGCGCGAGATCTCTCTGCGGCTACGCGTTAGGGCCGCTTGCAGCGGGTGCTGCGGCGTCGGAAACCATGCTCTGAAGAGGCTGTTTCCTGAGATTGGTGCTGGAACTCCGAAGCTCTGCGCGGGAAGAAACTTGTAGACGGCGTTTTCGCTGTGGTGGTTAGAGAATCTGGAAGTTGACCTCAATGTACATATCTACAGCGACGGGTTTGCCATCTTTCATGGCGGGTCTGAACTTGTACTGCCGAACAGCATCCACGGCCTTCTGGTCAAGGCCCATGCCTATGCCGCGGACGACGCGAACGTGGGAGGGTTTTCCGTCGGCGTCTACCCAAAGATAAACGACCACATTGCCAGAGAGTTTTGCCTTACGAGCCGCTTCAGAGAATTCAGGCTCGACCTCATAGACCAGCACGGGCGAACTTACGTCACCCCCGATATGCATGACTCCGCCACCGATGTTGCCTCCGGAGCCGGGACCGATGCCTGAACCGCTTCCTGAACCAATGCCAGTTCCTGTGCCGTTCCCTAAGGAGATTCCCTTGAGCGGGGAGGTGGGCATGCCGAGGTTTGGCAGAGCGTTATTGGCCAGGTTGATATTTTTCTGCACCTGAACCTGGGGCACAAAGGCGAGTTTGGGAGCAACGGTTGGAGGGGCCTTGGGTGGGACCAATGGCTTCTGCGTCAGCATCGGCAGACGGCCTTTGCTGACCGGCGCAAGGTCATGCTGGCCTCCTCCTCCGCCGATGGCCGTGAGTTGCGGCGCCATGGGCGGGGGTGTGGCGGGAACGCTGACGGTTGCGAGGTTCTTCTGCGGAGTGATCACCTTCATCTCCGAGGCGATGAAGAGAGCGATCAGGAGGATTGCGACGATGTGGATGCCAAGGGCCAGCGCGGCAGATTTGGGATCACGCGGAGTCGCCAGGCGGTCTGGCACCGCAATGGGCTTTGATTGTAGTGCCAGAGGAGGCAGTTTGGGGGCGAAGAAGGCATCCCGAATATTGGCTATCAGAGAACCGAAGACGCCCTCTTCTTTGAGCTCTCCGCTGAGATGCAGGATCTCTGACTGGCCGAGATGGGTCGGCAGCGTGGGCTCAGGTTCTACCTGATCTGTAGGTGGAGGCGGAAGGGTATCAATATCAGCCATAGGGAGTTGCGGGGTCGGCGCGGTCCAATCTTTGCATCATGAATGAAACCTCAACAGCTAGAGCAGTTCAAACGCCGACCTTCTAGATCGATCAGGAAGGTGAGTCGTCAGATCCCCTGAGATATTTTACAAACTCTTGCCCAGGTCTGCTCAACTTCTTGTTATATAGACGCTGGGCCCGGCAAGAAGTACGAGAGTTTCTTTGCGGGGCGGATGGAGTTGTGTCCGGGAGGGTGGACAGCGGCCTGCGCCGTTACAATAGAGGTTTGACGGTTTGAAGCAGGGTTTTGCCTTGTTCGCCTGTAAACGGCGTGATTGCCTTGTTTGCACCCCGAAATGGAGATGTGGATGGCGGAAGATGACAAGAAAAAGAGTCTGAAGGGGACGCTGAACCTCCCCAGGACAGAGTTCGCGATGAAGGCAAATCTGCCCCAGAATGAACCCAAATGGCTGGCGCTGTGGGAGGAGATGGGCCTTTACGAAGAGATCCGCAGGGCGCGAAAGGGGGCTCCGCAGTACATTCTGCACGACGGTCCGCCGTATGCGAACGGGGCGATTCATCTGGGCCATGCGTTGAACAAGTGCATTAAGGATTTTGTAGTGAAGACGAAGACCATGGCCGGGTTCGATGCGCCGTATGTACCGGGCTGGGACTGCCATGGGCTGCCGATTGAGATCAAGGTGGATGAGAAGCTGGGCGGTAAGAAGCTGCAGATGGACCCGGTGGAGGTGCGCAGGGCCTGCCGCGAGTACGCGGCAGAGTTTATCGATCTGCAGCGCGCGCAGTTCAAGCGCCTTGGGGTGTTTGGACGCTGGGAGAGGCCATACGCCACCATGGACTTCCCGTACGAAGCGAAGATTCTGGAGGCGTTTTACGGATTTTATGAGAAAGGCTTTGTTTACAAGGGGTTGAAGCCAGTCTACTGGTGTACGCATGACCACACGGCCTTGGCGGAGGCTGAGGTGGAATATGCGATGCACACCTCGCCCAGCGTCTATGTGCGCTATCGGCTGAGCAGTGCGCCGGAGAAGATCGATCCTCGGTTGCGTGGCCGGAGGGTGTGGACGGTGATCTGGACGACGACGCCGTGGACGTTACCGGCTTCGCTGGCGGTGGCCTTCCACCCCGAGACGACGTATGTGGCGCTGGTCGGCGGAGACGGGGCGGAAGACGATGTGTACATTGTGGCGGAGGCTCTGGTGGAGTCGGTCCAGGCCGCGTGCGATCTGCTGGGTGGGCTGGGAGGGTTTGTTCCGATTGCGGAGTTTCCTGGATCCAGGATGGATCGTGCGGTTTTCGCGCATCCATTTCTTGATCGAGAGATTCTGGGCGTGACGGCCGACTATGTGACGACCGATCAAGGCACAGGCGCGGTGCATACGGCTCCGGCGCACGGCCCTGACGATTTTGCCACGGGGATCCGTTACGAACTGCCGCTGACATGCGATGTGGATGCGCAGGGCAAGCTGCGGAATGGGCTACCGGAATACGACGGAATGTTTGTGTTCAAGGCCAACGCCGCGATTGAAGATCTGCTGGTAGCCAGGGGAGCTCTGCTGGGACGGCACCGGCTGGAGCACAAATATCCGCACTGCTGGCGTTGTCATAAGCCACTGATCTTTCGCGCGACCGAGCAGTGGTTTATCGCCATGGAGACGCCGGTGCTCTCCGTGAAGACGAGAGCGGGCGAAGAGACCTTCCGGCAGCGAGCTCTGGAGGAGATCAAGCGGGTGAACTGGGATCCGGCGTGGGGTGAGGAGCGGATCTCAAATATGATCGCTACCCGGCCGGACTGGTGTATCTCACGGCAGCGGATCTGGGGTGTTCCGATCGCAGTTTTTCTATGCGAGAGGTGTCACGAGCCGCTGAACGTAGAAGAGATCAACCAGAGCCTTGTGAAGCTATTTGCCCGCGAGGGAGCGGATGCCTGGTACAGGTATGAAGTTGCGGAGCTGCTGCCGGCTGAGACGGCGTGCCCGGCCTGTGGCGCGGTGATGCAGTTTCGCAAGGAGATGGACATTCTGGATGTGTGGTTTGAGAGCGGCGCCAGTTGGCACGCCGTGCTGGAGGTTGAACCGGAGTTGCGCTGGCCGGCCGATCTGTATACAGAAGGAGGCGATCAGCATCGAGGATGGTTCCATTCTTCTCTGCTGAGCTCGGTAGGGATTCGCGACGCAGCTCCATACAAGATGGTGGCGACGAGCGGGTGGACGCTGGACGAGCAGGGGCGAGCATTTTCGAAGTCGCTGGGGAACGGGGTGGATCCGGTGGATGTGGCCAACCGGCTGGGCGGGGAGATCATCCGGCTGTGGGTCGCCAGCGTGGACTTTCGCGAGGATGTGGCGGCCAGCGAGAACCTGATGCAGCGAGTGAGCGAGAACTATCGCAAGCTGCGCAATACGCTGCGTTTTCTGCTGAGCAATCTGGCCGACTTTGATCCGGCGGCGCATGCAGTGGGCTGGATGGAGATGTTGCCGCTGGATCAGTACATTCTGGCGCGCACTGCGGAGCTGGATGCGGCGATTCGCAAGGCCTACGAGGAGTTTGAGTTCCATCGGGCGTACCAGGCGCTGAATGAGTTTACCAACTCCGATTTGAGCGCGCTGTATCTGGATGTGGTGAAGGACCGGTTGTACACGTTTGCGCCGCAACACCCTGCGCGCAGAAGCGCGCAGACGGCGATATGGCGCATCGCCGAGGCGGTGACGAGATTGATTGCTCCGATCCTTTCTTTTACCAGCGATGAGGTGTGGCGGCACCTGCCGAGGGTGGAGGGCCGCGCGGCGAGTGTGCATCTGGCGCTGTTCCCGGAGATGGCGGAGGTGGTTCCGGGCAACGTGGCCGCGCTGGAGGCGGACTGGGAGCAACTGGCCCGGATCCGGCAGCTTGTGATGATTGAATTGGAGGGGTTGCGGCTGGCGAAGGCTATTGGCAAGTCGCTGGACGCGAGCGTGCGGGTGATCGCGACGGAGGGATCCCACGAGGCACAGGCGCTGGAGCGGTATGAACAGGCGCTGGCGGAGTACTTCAATGTTTCGCAGGCGACGGTGCAGATTGTGGGCGCCAGCCAGCAGGAGGCGGCGGTGCTGATCGAAGCCAGGGTGGCCGACGGGTCCAAGTGCGAACGCTGCTGGCGGGTGGTTCCGGATGTGGGCGCCGATGGTCGCTGGCAAACGGTATGCGAGCGCTGCGCCGAGGCTCTGGAGGCGGTGAGCTTTCCGCCCATGAAGGGGGAGGATGCTTGATGGTGAACGACGCCCCCGAGAGCAGGATGCGACCAGACAGGCGTTGGTTGATGCTGGTGATCGCAGCCGCGGTGATCTTTCTGGATCGCGTGACCAAGCGCTGGATTGTGGCCCATATCGTGACCGGAGGGGCGATCGTGGTGATTCCAAGAATCTTTCGGTTGACGCATGTGCTCAATCCAGGCGCCTCCTTCAACCTGTTTGAGGGCAGCGTGTCTTCGGGGTTGGTGCGTCATTTTCTGATCGGGTTTTCGTTCCTTGCGGTGGGGGTGGTTCTGGTGCTGCTCTGGAGGCTTGGCCAGAGGGTGAGCGCGACCTCGGTCGGGCTGGCGCTGGTCCTGGGCGGAGCGTGCGGAAACCTGTATGATCGCGTGCGCTATGGGTACGTGGTGGATTTTCTGGAGGTGCACGTCATCCACTATCATTGGCCGGACTTCAATGTTGCCGACTCGGCGATTGTGATTGGGGTGAGCCTGTTGTTGCTGGAGATGTTATGGCCGCAAAGGAGTGAGTGAGGCCGATGGGCAAGGATGCGGCGAAGGACAAGATCACGATTCGGGGCGCGCGGACCCATAACCTGAAGGGCATTGATGTGGATATACCGCATAACGCCCTGGTGGTGGTCAGCGGCGTCTCTGGTTCGGGGAAGTCCTCCCTGGCCTTTGACACGGTGTACGCGGAGGGGCAACGGCGCTACGTGGAGAGCTTGTCTGCCTATGCGCGGCAGTTTCTGGAGCGGATGGAGAAGCCCGCGGTGAGTTCGATGGACGGTCTGGCTCCTGCAATTGCGATCCGCCAGAAGAATCAGACGCGCAATCCGCGTTCGACCGTGGCGACCGCAACGGAGATCTACGATTATCTGCGTCTGCTGTATGCGCGTTGCGGTACGGTGACCTGCCTGCACTGCGGAGGCATTGTGCGTCGGGATACTGTGGACGATATTGTGACGAGACTGTTCACCCTGCCCGAAGGCACGCGCCTGTATGCTCTGTTCCCTGTGGTGCGGCGGGAGGTGAAGCTGGAGGCGCTGCGGACGGCTGGTTCGGTGGAGGCGCCGGATGCGGATGCGGAAGCGGCTCCGATGGCGAAGATAAATGGCAGAGGACCAGGCAAGTTGGCAAAAAAGGCTCGGGCTGAGCGTGGAGCCGTAGGAGCAGAGCAGGCCAGTGCAGCGTTTGCCGGGGATTGGATCCGGGAGCGGCTGGGAGAGCTGCGCCGCCGAGGGTACAACCGGTTGTGGCAGGCCGAGGATGGAGGAGGTGTGGGGACGATTGTGGAGTTCTCCACGCCGGAGTCTCTGCTGGAGTTGGACTTTGCGGCTGCCGTGGAGCGCCCGGTCTATGTACTGGTAGACCGATTGGTGCTCGCGCCGGATCTTCGAGGGCGGATGGTGGATGCGATCGAGACGGGCTATCGTGAGGCGGGCGAGATTGTGTTCCGCACGATTCCAAGGGATGAAGGTGCGGCAACGGCTTCGCCTGCTTCCATGTTGCGATACTCCGCGGCCTTCGAGTGCTCAGACTGTCATCGGGCGTATCGCGAGCCGGAGCCCAGTCTGTTCAGCTTCAACAATCCGTATGGGGCTTGTCCGCGCTGCCAGGGTTTTGGCAACACGATCGATTTTGACCCCAACTTGATTGTTCCCGATCGCTCCAAGACGCTGGAGGAGGGGGCGATCGATCCCTGGACGAAGCCCAAGTATCGCTCCTGGCATGGCGAGATGAAGCGGGCGGCGAAGGCGGAGGGAGTTCCGCTGGACGTGCCCTGGTACGACCTCGCTGAAGGGCAAAGGCGGTGGATTGAAGAGGGCGGAGGTCCTTCCAGCCCGGGCTGGCCGGGGGTCCGCGGCTTCTTTGCGGAGTTGGAGCGCAAGAAATATAAGCTGCATGTACGCGTCTTTCTCTCCCGATACCGCGGCTATGCGACCTGTCCGGAGTGCCGTGGGCAACGGCTTCGCGCCGAGGCGCGAGCGGTGGTTGTGGATGGGAAGAACATCTGCGAGCTGTGCGCGCTGACGATTGTGGAGGCGAGGGATTTTCTGGAGCGGCTAGCGTTGGGCGTGGCGCAGCAGGAGATCGCCGGAAGGGTGCTGGAAGAGGTGCGGCAGAGAGTGAAGTTTTTGCAACAGGTGGGGCTGGAGTACCTGACGCTGGACCGGTTGAGTTCCACGCTGAGTGGAGGCGAGTCGCAGCGGATCCAACTGGCTGCAAGCCTGGGGTCGCGTCTGGTGGGCGCACTGTATGTGCTGGATGAGCCTTCGATTGGTCTGCATCCGCGGGATACCGCGAAGTTGATTCAGATTCTGGAGGAGCTGCGCGACCTGGGCAATACGATTCTGGTGGTGGAGCATGATCCCGAGGTGATTCGGGCGGCGGACCACGTGCTGGATCTGGGCCCGGGCGCAGGCGAGTTGGGTGGGGAGTTGCTGGCCGAGGGAACAGTGGAGCAGGTGAAGGCGATTCCCGCGTCCTTAACGGGTCGCTATCTGAGCGGGCGGGCAAGTATCTCTGTTCCTCGGCATCGCCTGGAGCCGGGGAGGGAGAAGCTGATGCTGCGAGGCGCGCGGATCCATAATCTGCGGGGCGTGGATGTAGAGATTCCGTTGGGGCTGCTGTGCTGCATTACGGGAGTTTCTGGGTCAGGGAAGTCCACGCTGGTCCACGAGGTGTTCTATCGCGCGCTGCAGCGAGCGCTGGGCCGGGAGGAGGGTGGGCAGGAGACGGCGAATCTTTATCGAGAACTCTCCGGGTCGCAGTATCTGAACGATGTGGTGCTGGTGGATCAGTCGCCGATTGGACGGACGCCGCGCTCGAACCCGGTGACCTACATCAAAGTCTTCGATGTGATTCGGGAGTTGTTTGCCGCGCAGCCGGATGCTCGAAGGAAGAGCCTTACGGCGGGATCCTTCTCCTTCAATGTTCCGGGTGGCCGGTGCGACGTCTGCGAAGGCGATGGCGTGGTGACGGTGGAGATGCAGTTTCTTGCTGATGTGGAATTGACTTGCGAGCAGTGCAATGGGACGCGCTACAAACCTTCCATTCTGGAGGTGAAGTACAGGGGAAAGAACATCCACGATGTGTTGGAGATGACAGTGCGGGAGGCGCTGGGGTACTTTGCCGGTCATCCCAAGATTGTGGACCGGCTGGCGGTGCTGGAAGAGGTGGGGTTGGGATACGTACGGCTGGGCCAGAGCGCTACGACGCTTAGCGGAGGGGAGGCGCAGCGAGTGAAGCTGGCGCAGCATCTCGGAGCGGCGCGCGCCGGCTCCTCAGGTGGCGCGGCGGGGTTGCGTGGTGCGGCGAAGCGGGCGGCCAGCCGCATTCTTTATATTTTGGACGAGCCGACGACGGGGTTGCACTTTGAAGATGTCGCCAAGCTGTTGACCGTGTTCCATAAATTGATCGATGGGGGTGGTTCGGTGCTGGTGATCGAGCACAATCTGGATGTGATCAAGTGTGCGGACTGGGTGATCGATATGGGCCCGGAGGGCGGCGCGGGAGGCGGACAGGTTGTGGCGGCTGGAACTCCAGAAGCTGTGGCGGGAGTGCCGGCGTCTTATACGGGGCGATGGCTAAGAACAGTGTTGGAGGGTTCGGACGCTCCGCGCTCGCGGGAGGTGGCATGAGGCTGCGAGGTTTGCTT
>DAHXNO010000048.1 GCA_027365345.1 Granulicella sp. | reverse complement strand
GTTCCGCCTGCCACAATCTTCTCGACGTGAGCGATCCCAACCCCAAAATCTTGAGCGAGGTGGGCTTCCAATAGGATCAAACAACGATCCACAAGCAAAACGGCATCCTGAACCTCGGGGATGCCGCTTTTGCGATTGCGTCCTTCAATCTGGCCCCCACCCTGGAGCCTTCTCCTTAGTGTGCCGTCCCGATAGTGTCGGTAGTGTCAAGAGTTTTGCGCGGTGGTGTCCGTGTGGTGTCCCGGCAGTGTCCAGAGCTCTACGCACCTTTGACCTCACGTCTTACTCAGGAAGGTTGTTTTGTCTGGGTCGTTTTCCTGCTTGCCCCCCATGCGAGCCGGCAGCAAGGCAATCAGGCATTGGCCACCACTTCGGCCAGCCAACCATCTGTAGATAGCGATGACGCCCACTGGCGGCGGCCACATGGCGCAGACGAGCGGCCGAGGGCGCCAGAAAGCCGGTTGGCTATCGGGAAAAGGCGCTCACTACCTCAGTTCTTGTCGCCGAACCTCCCAGCCGCTTCAGGCGGTTGTTGGCCCTCCGGCATGGCTAGTGTTCCGCGGACATGGCGCGCAACTCAGCGTCCCATGGGCAGCGTGCTCGACGATCTCATCCTGCTCGCCGCCCGGCGAGCCTCTTGCCCGCGTTCCGCTGATAGGCAGGCACGGCACGCGCCGTATTGATTCCGATGCGGGCCAAAAACGCGATCGACGCCCGGATAACGGCATTCCGCAATCGGCGAGGAAAGGTTCCAGAAGGGAAGAGCCGAAACGGGGAGCCTGTTCCGCTCCTTGCCATGGGCGGCAAGCGGAACGGCGCCTGCGTGAGCGATGGGTTGGTCTGGCCGATTGTGGGGCGGGCCTTAGGGCGCTCAGAATCGAACGCTTCAGCGCCCAGAATCTGTCCGGCGCCTGTGCCAAACTCTGCCGTGGCCACCGCAGGCGAGCCCGGAGCAGATCAAGCTCCTGTTCCCCCGCTCCGCGATTTTCCTGCTCGAATGCGCTCTGACTCAGGCCACGTATCTGCAACCGGGCTCCGAGCCAGAGATCGCCGTCGCTGTGAATCAGAACCTTGGACGATAAGCGCGTTCGTCCATACTCCTCTACCATGTGCGCCCAATGTACACATCGAATGTCCGAAGCACACCATTCAGGTTCGGGTTCCAGTGGTCCCTATAGCTTCCGTAGTACAGGACGAACCCTCCCTCAAACTTGTAGGGCAGATGATAGTAAGCCTTGCCCTGACCGATCCACTGCGGGACCTGCACTGCTGAAACCTGGGTCGAACCAAGCTGGATATTGTCCAGTGCCTGCTGGAACATGCTGGGATCAAACAAGCCTTGCTGAATCAGCGATGCATTGCCCATGCCGGCGGCGTCGTTGGGATTCAGGTTGGGCCGGAAGCTGCTGCTTGATGCATTGTGGGTAAGCCTGAGATCAAGGCCCAGACGCTGCTTGAGCGTATAGGTGGAATCGCCCCAATACACCTGGCTGAGCTGCTTGTAGGGTACGTTCGGTTCATCGAGGATATAGTTGACCGAGCTATCGTTCTGGAATGCCATGTAACTGGTCAGGTTGTCCTGTTGGTAGGAGTATCCAGCGGCAACATCCCACTCCCGCGCCGCCTGGAAGGAGACGTTGGCCGCTTCGGTATAGAAGCGGTCTCGCCGCTGAAAGACCGGTGGAAGTCCGGAGATATCCTGTCCAAACCCCTGATACGTCGGGTTAGGATCGTCCGGAAGCGGGTCGGCCGGGAAGCTATTCTGCACCAGGATGCTGGTGTTGTTCACGAACGTCAGTCGCGGCGTGGGGGTGAACCAGAGATTGGCAAAGGTTCGGTTCTGGTCCTCAGGAACAATCAGAAATCCTGGTTGTTGCGTCTTCGTCCACACATCACCGGCCACCACACTCAGCAGATGATTGCGATAACCCAGGTCCAAAGAGGCTCGATTGCTGGTGGAAGACGGAATTACATACTGCAGATCCGTGTTGTCCATGGAGTAGATCTGCGGCCACAGGAACGAATTGGAGCGCGTAATTCCACTTCGCCGGTAGGACGCATCGGCAAACAATCCGGCCGGTAGTTCGGCCTCAATCTTCAGTCCCTCCCAATGGCGGTGGAATGAAACGTTCCCGTACAAGCTGTAGTACGGCGTAAAGTCGTTGATCAGGTTCTGCTGATGGTAATCGGCGATAAGATGTATCCGCTTCATGGCCAGCCAGTTTAGCGTCTCGTCGGAATCGAACCAGTTTTGCGGATTCTTCGTGTAGGTATTCACCAGGCGGGTATAACTCACATGCCCATCAAAGCTGAACACGTCCGATGGTGTCACACTGAGATTTACCGTGTCTGCGACAGTCCGGTCGGGGGAAGGAATATCGAGATAGTAATTCCCAGCGGGGAAATCGGTCGGGGCAGGCCCGGATGGAGGAGGATTTATGGGCGAGAAGCCTTCGTTTTCCGGAGTAGACGGACCTTCATAGGTGGCTGTGGGGAAGATGAGACGATCATTGAAGCTGCTGATCTCGTGTTGGTACGTAAGTTGTAGTAGGTTCTGCAGATGGAAAGTGAAACCTCCGCCGAAGTTCCGAGTGGTATAGTTCACCGGCTGGAATTTGGATACCTGATGGCACAAGTCGCCGCAGGTGGTATTCACTCCGTCTACGTACACCGCGGGCGTTGCATTTTCGTCCAGGTAGGTTAACTGCGTATTCCCCACCCTGGCCTGCATATTTCCGTTTGCAAACAGAAGAACGGGCAACTTCGGTAACTGAACCTGCACAGAGCCATTGCCCAATCTCCGGGTAACCCCAAAGGTGGCGTTCGGAGGAATCAGATCGATAACTGCGCCCGGAAGGCCAAAATCCGCCGGAGACAGTTGCGCAAGGTACGATTTGTAATGATCCTGCTCTTGCACCAGACTGCGCAGGTCCAGCCCGGCCTTCATCCATTTTGCAATGGTCAGTTGCGTCTGCATCGAGTAGTCGACCCCGGTCAGCACCCTGCTCCGTGATACCAGCGTCAGATGGTTCCTGGGCGAGACATACGATGTCATGCTGACGCTTCCAGCCGACTGTTGCAAACTGTCATACTCTCCTACACGGCTCAGAAATCCTGTACCGTCAAGAAACCGGTAGGAGCCGGAAGTGATGGAGGATGTTGCTAATGGGATGCCACCTGCCGCTGTCACCCCAGCCTCACCGGCGGCTGGGGCTGGATTCCCAGCGCCGGGATTCCCGGCGCCCAACCCGCGCTGCAGGGTGCGCGCATGTAGATTGGTCACCAATCCCATCAGGCCGCCTGCGGTAGCAATCGTGGCTGCCGCCGCGTCTGGAGTCGCATTTGAAAAGGCCTCACGTCCCGCGGGGCCGGGCCCTGAGGCATCATAGGGCAAACCGAGAGGTCCCTTGTCAATGAATCTGCTCCCACCGCTCAGCGTGGCCACATCCGTGCCATGAATCGAGTCGTGACAATTCGTGCAACGATCGTCCAATGGCAGATTGGCGCCATTATGGTGACCTGCGTGGCACTGCAAACACAGCGCCGGTTCGCTCAGTGTCAACAGATTTGTATTCGGCGAACCATGCGGCAAATGGCAGTTCAAGCATGATTCCGTCACCGAGGGGTGCTGGTATGCAAACGGCCCGCGATACTGCGCGTGGCAGGTCAAGCAGAGTTCATTCACGTTGGCTGTCTTCAGGTTATTTCCCGCGTTTCCGCCGTGCGCATCGTGGCAGTCCATGCAACTCATCTTGCCCTCGCCCAAGGGATGATGGTAGGGCATGCTAAGCTGCGCCCTCTCCGTCTGATGGCATCGCAGGCAGGCTGCGTTCGTCACCGAGCGCGCTTCCACCAAGGCGTTGGTCTCCGGCGAGATCGATGAAACATGCTGCGCACCACGTGTGGTGGTGTCGAACCGCGGGGTATCTCTCTGCGCGGTCCTCACATCGCCGGAGTGGATCTCATGGCAATCGATGCAGCGAACTCCGTTTGCAGCATGAGCCCCGCTCTGCCAGTGTCTGGTGCTTTTGTCCTGGGCATGGCAGGTCAGACATACCCCGTTCGCGTTAGTCGAGGAGCTCTTCTCAAATCGAAAGATCCTGGAAGTGTCTCCTCCGCCGTCTACGTGAAGACTGCCGTTACCATGACAATCTTCACACTTAACACCTTGCTGAGCATGATAGGCGTGTTGGAAATTCTTTGCGACGTCCGCGTGGCATGCGGCGCAGGTTTCAGACCCGACCGGTTTGGCCCCTGGGATCCTGAGAAATCCTGCGAAGGATGCGATACTCCGCGTAGATTGCTTGGCCGCAGAAGGAGAGATGCAAACAAAGGTTGTAAGTCCCGCTACCACCGATATCCACAAGAAGGATGAGCGCCGCATAATTTTGCTCCCGTGAGAACCATTCAGAAAGCGTTAAAACTGCCAGTGTGCTTCAAGAGCAACTTCCTATTCATTGCGTCATGCAAAGTATAGTCGCGCCCAGCCGGAGGCCTGTGATGGCTGTCACTGGCGCCAGGATGAAGTGCGAAAATCGTCCTGGCAGCCTCGGGAATTCTGCAGAGCGTAAATATCACCAAGTTTCGAAATTGTTTAAATAATCAATTGCGTCCGATGCGCGCAAGGCTGACTAGCCTTCTATTCAAGACTCCGGAGTAGATGGCTATAACCACACAGAAGCGGCTCAAGCGTGTCCCTCTTGGCAGGACCATTCCTTCCGCAGCGGTATGGTTGAACCTGAATAATGCACGGGAGCCATTTGGCAACCCCTGAGAATCCTGTTGTACATCAGTAGGGACGCGAAGTTCGCAGCTTCGCGAACCGGTTCTCAGGAGTCACCCAAATGGTGAACGATGCAAAACAGAGTACGCGTTCGAGGCGCGTGAATCAAGCGGTTCACGGAGATATTCCGGAGCCTGATAAAATCGGGGCTTTGACGCCCTATGACTTCCAGGCGCACAACCTGACCGCCTACGGCGGGCTGCTTCCGGTGGCGACCTTGCTGGACAAACTCGGGTTCCAGCAACTGATCGAGGACAACCTCACCATCCAGCGGCGGACGCGCGCCATGCCGGTTTACCAGTTCATCCTGGAGATGATTCTGGCCTGCTACGTGGGCTTCTCGCGGCTGCATCATCTTCGTTTTCTCAAACGCGAGCCGA
>DAHXNO010000047.1 GCA_027365345.1 Granulicella sp. | reverse complement strand
CAGCGGGCCAAATGAAGGCAGGGGGGGGGCAAACGGGCCCCAACCGGTTGCGTGGGGGCGACCATCTGGCCCAGTGGATGAAGCGGCATAGCGGGATGACGTTGGAGCAGGAGCAGCAGGCGCTGAACCAGTTACCGGGGTTTAACCTACTTTCGCCGCAGGCGCAGTACCGTCTGCACAAGCGCTTGGCGCAACTCTATGCGATGCAGCCGCTCCAGCGGCAGAGGACGTTGGACCATATTGAGGCTATGGAGCAGTTGACTCCAGGTGAGCGGTCGCAGGTTCGGGGAGCACTGGAACAGCTTGGCGCCTTGCCACCGGCGCAGCGGCGTCAGGTGATTCGAATCTTCCGCCAGTTGCGCCAGCTCCCGCCAGGGCAGAGATGGAGGGCCGTGAATGCCCCACGGTTCGACTGGATGCCCGATGACGAGCGTATCGTACTTACAAACCTAGTCCGCGTTTCGCCTCTGCTTCCGCCGCAGTAGGGAGAGATGGCGGCGTTGACGGACGAGCGAGCTTCCTTCTGGAGAGATGGTCAACTTGCAGTTTGTTCCTCGGACTCTCCGAAGCAATTCACTTGGCCGTGTCTACCTACCTACCTTGTTAGCCCAAGTTCGTCACGAGAACGGTTACAGATGGGCTAAGTGGTTCAGAATCAGTTCAGGCTACCGCCGAGTTTGCATTCCATTCGCGTTGAAACCGGAGATGCTCGGGCAGGCTTAGGCCGAGCTGTCGGCGTAACGATCTTTGCTCCTGCGTCGGTTCGCTGATGCGCCGCAGCCTGATCTCGCGACCGTCGGTGGTGGGCAGAACGATATCGGCGCTTTGCAGGGTCGAGAGCAGCGCGATGGCCCTCATAGGCGTCATCGGCACGGCGTTGTCCACGCCGCTGACAGATGGCTTTGGCTCAAGCTGAGGCCAGCGCTTGAGCAGATGTTTGAGCGTGACCCACAAGGCGTAGCCGAGGAATGCGACCATCACATGAGCCTTCACGCGCGGCTCCAGTTGATGAAACAGCGGCCTTATGGAAAGCTCGCTCTTGAGCGCGCGGAAGGAGGCTTCGGCCTCGGTCAGTTGCATTTACTTCGACCATAGCTCCCCGGCCATTTGCGCAGCAAGATTGGTGCGCAGCAGATAGCCACCCTCACGCGTCTGGCGCCAGCTTCTGCGGTCTTCCTTCATCTGCCAGAACAGACGCAGGCCATCGTCGGTTTCGCGCAATTCGATCTCATACAGATCGCTCACCTGCGGATGCCGGGCCTGGATCCTGCCCAAGCGCCGCTCCATCTTGTTGCGGTCCTTCAATCGGCCCGCGGAGATGCTCGCCTGCAAGGCCTCCAGCGCGGCTTCCATGCGGTTGGAGAATCGGCTGCGGATGGCTTGCTCTTTCCCCTTGCGACCCCGTGTCCGGCACAGGATGTACGTCTCCCCGCCTTGCGGGATGGCGACCTTCTTCACCTCCACTTCGGGCCGTACGCGGATCAAGTCGTCCTTGAGCAGCTCCGCTTCAAACCGTTTCCTCTGGCTGCGCGGAGTGCCGGTCAGATACTGGCCACCCCGCTTGCGTATCGCCGCCAGATTTTCTTCGCTCACGATGCCGCGATCGAACACCCAGATCCGTCGCGCCTTGCCATACTTGCGCTCCATCGGGGTCGTCATCAGGCGGCTCCGCATCGGACGGGAACAGTTTCAGTTGCCGCGCATCGCCCTGCTGGCTGAACACTTCAATCGTCTTCACCCAGCGCCTGCGCCGAGCTGTTCAACTCACCCAGATAGCACAACGTTCTCTGCCGCGGACCATTCGGCGTGCGCACCATCTCCACCAGCGACCAGTAGGCATGAGACTTGCCAATCTTGCTACGGCAGCGCGGACGCAGATACATTCTGCGACCGTCGTGCCATGGCGCCGGCCCGGTTTCAAGAGGGTAGATCTGCACTCCGTCGCGTTTTCAGATGCCGCCTCTCAGGCAAAAGGACTTGTCTACGGCGTACAGGGCAAAATCGCTGGAAATGCCGGTTGCGTGACGAACTTGGGCTAGCAGCAGAGTTACCGACATGCAAGTCTCTGCGGAAATGACTGCTCGCCTGCCGCCGGACGCTGCCCCGAGCGCAGCAGAAACTTGTTCAGCCGATGCCGCGCCCGCAGTTGGTCCTGCTTGGCCGCCTCGCGCGCCCGCACCAGATCGCGCAACGCCTCCGACCCCGCATCCGGAACGTAGACCGCCGTCAGATCCCCGGCCCGCAAACCGCGCGCCAGCCGCTCGGCGTCGCGACGGTCGGTCTCCACCCGGTCGCCGGCCTTCATCGGCACCAGCGTCGGCGCAATCCCATCGCACCCCACACCCAGCTCGGCCAACTGCCAGTAGAGCACGTAGCCCGTCGGGCCAGCCTCATTGCAGGCCCGCAGCTGCTCCACCGGCCCCAGCTTCCTGACCAGCTCGCGCACCGCCTCCGCCCGGTTGGCGACCGTTCCCAAGCTCCGCACCTCGCCATCCGGTTCGGCTATCGCAACCGCTATCGTCTCAGCATGGACATCCAATCCCAAAAATCGTACCTTCTTCATGACCGGTTCCTTTCCGCTTGTGGCTCTGCGTTGAAGTTTCTTCGACAGCAGCGTAACCCACGATCAGCGCATCGGCACCGGTCACTCCATGGTGACTAACAGGCGACAGCCGTGGCAAACGGAGATCGCTATGAGTTTTCCAAGGCATAGGCAATCTATCGTCCGGTGGAAGTTAACGGCGGGAGAGGAACAGCTGAATGCTCCGCTCCCACCCTCTCACCGTCTCGATGAGTTGCAGCCGACTATTCCTCAGCGGGTTGCACTCCTGCAGTGCCCGCCTCCGCTTCACCAGCCGGTCTCATCTTCACGCCAACCGGCTGCAACTGTATACCTTCACCCACACTGGGTGGGGGATTTTTCAACCGGCGAAATGAGGAATTCTCAACCGGCGTTGACAAATGGGGGGATCCTCCGCTTCGCGCAGTTTGCACGGTCTGGCCATCCCAATGGCGGGAGCATTTCTCCCCGATCTTGCGTCCAGATTTCTCTTGATCCAGCGAAGCAGAACCTTGCGCTGATTTCACGCAGCGTCTCCGGATATATTTCCTCCTCTTCCATGGGAGTCCTTCGGATGGGCGCATTCGCCCTCTACGGCATGAACTTCGCGCGTCTGGGCGCGCTGAGAGCCTCGATCGTCTGGGGCAACTCCAATTGTCGTGATCGTGACTGCTGCGCTATCTGGCCTTGAGATTCGATGATGGATTGCGCTCATCAATTCGGTCGATCATGCGCTCGCAAATCTCGCTTCGCCGAGCCTTCCTCCATGGCGTATCTGATGGCAACTCGCTCGATGATTCCATGCAGAAATTTATTGCCATGGGATGACCGCAGCGAATAGACTTTTGTCCGGTCAAGATATCTTTCCCCTAGCAAAAATTTCTTTATGTGCAAAAGGAGTATTCCCATGCAGCATCCGGATGCCTCAGCCCTCAATGGATCTCTAAATCGGCGCCAATTCGTTACCGCCATGGCCGCCGCGGCTGTCGGTGCCGGGGTCAGGAGTCCGGCACAAGCACAGTCCCTAGAGTCGAGAGAAGTATTTCTTGTGCCTAACTTCCATCCCGCAAGCTGCGGATGGCTAACTAACTTCTCGCGCGAACGAGTCTACTGCGCCAACAGCTATCTGAACCAGTTGGATCGCGTTCGAGACGATCCGAACTACAGATTTCTTTTTTCTGAAGCAAACAACTTGATCGCTATCATGAATTTCAGGCCTGAAAGACTACCGGAACTGATACAACGAGTGAAGGACGGCCGCGTAGAGATGGTGGACGGATACTTTCTGGAAATGACCTTCAATTTGTCAGGTGGCGAAGCTCTTGTCCGCCAGGGCGTCGAAGGACTCCGCTGGTACGAAAGAGTGGTTGGGGTCAAACCCAGATACGGCTGGAACATCGATACCTGCGGGACCCACGAACAGATGGCGCAAATTGCTGCTGGCCTGGGCTTTGAGGCCATGGTCTACACCCGCGAAAACCCCACTGGTAAGACAATTTTCTGGACAATATCCCCGGATGGCTCCCAGATCCTGACCTTGTGCCCCGGTGCGTATGCGGAAGCCAGTTCGATCTTCACAACCACTAAACCTCTCGATCACGATCAGATGGATCAACTCGAAACTCTCTTCGACAAGAAAGCGGCCATGACCCCGGACGGTGCGCCGATCCTGGTCCTGGCTGGTTCTGGAGATTATTCTCTTGCACCGGCCCTCCAGTCCTATCCAACCTTGCTTCTTAAGCAGTGGGGGGAGGCTCATATGCGACATTCAATCAGATTCGCAACCCTCAGTGACCTCCTTGACCCCATCGTGCAACACCTTCGCTCGGGCTCTATACCGATTCCCGCGTTCAGGGGCGAAACAGAATACACATTCGACGCATTCTGGATCGAAAACTACGAGATAAAGACCCGGTATCGCCACAGTGAGCAGACGCTACAGGCCGCCGAAATGCTCTCATCCATGGCGTATCTTGCTGCTCATCACGATTACCCTGTTCAGAACCTTAATGACTGTTGGATTCTCCTTTGCCTTAACATGGATCGAAATACTTTATGGGGCTCTGCGGGAGGGATGGTCTTCGATAGCGTAGTGTCCTGGGACGCGCTAGACCGCTTCCAGTGGGTAGACCGGACAACGGCCGCAGCGCTTCGGAATGCGGCTGATGCGCTGCTTCCAGCCGGTGATGGCATCGGTCTTTTCAATCAGCTGAATTGGCAGCGTAGTGATCCAGTCGCGCTTGATTTGCCCGCAGGCGCCACACTGGCAGGCTCCGAGAGCGAATTGCTGCCCGACAACAGGGTTCTTTGCCGTGTTGACATGCCATCCATGAGCATTGGAGGATGGCAACTCGAACGGCATGCTGCGGAGTCGCCTTCTCTGATAGATCTGCCTGACACCATCGAAACCAAATATTATTGGGTTCGCGTCGACCGCCAGACTGGTGCGATTGCCAGCATTAGGTTCAAGAGATCCGGGCGCGAACTTCTGGCTGGCCCAGCCAATGTCATTGTTGCGGAACGGCCAAAGACAAAGGAGCCAGATCCTGCTGACTTCATGCCTCCGCGCTCTGGACGCTTGCGATTGGCAACATCCAGTGACCAGCCTTCCACGATTCAGCTTTTGCGTGGCCCCGTCGCTTCCACGCTGGAAGTGGATAGCCATTTCTATGGTGGTGGAGGGCTGAGGCGCATTGTCCGTTTGTATCATGAGCATCCCCGCATTGACTGTGAAACAGTACTTAACGACGTTCCAGACTACACCGTTGTCCTCGCCGAATTCCCCCTGGCGACAGACGTGACAGAAGTACGCCGGGGCATTCCCTACGGCTTTTCCCACGGAAGATGGAGCTCGCCGGATCCAAATTTGCATGGTTGGACAAAAGGCATTGTGCCAGCGATTCGCTGGATTGACTACAGCCTGGCTTGTGGAGGAGGATTCTCTATTTTCGACCGCGGCGCAACTGGACGGGAAATTGACGGCAATACGCCGATCATCTATCTCCTGAATGCCGAAAACGAATATCATGGTTATCCAAATCCTTGGCTAAGCGGTGAAGGCAAGCACGTAGTCTCCTATTCGCTCTACCCTCATGAAGCGCCCTGGACGGAAGCCCGCGTCGCGCGGATGGCATGGGAATATAACTGTCCGCCTATCCTGACGAGAGACTGTGGCGTTCACAGCCCGCGGTCGATTCTTGAAACCTCTGGCAATGTGATTGTCGAGGCCCTGCGATGCGAACAATCTCACATTGAATTGCGGATGGTCGAGTGCCTTGGCCAGCCTGGCACAGCCTCCATCAGGATGGCGCTGCCTCATATGCAGGCAGCACTTACTACCCTCACTGGGCGCAAGGTATCGAACCTTCTAGGTTCGGAAAGATATGATATCTCCGTAAAGCCCCAGCAAATTGTCACGATCCATATGGACACCGCGACCGTCTTGCCGGAAGCGCAGCCAATCACCAAGTGGGACAGGTTCGTTAGCAAGGACAAACTCCCGGCGCTGCACGTTTACGACTCTGCGCTAGTTGGGCATCCTCCATTTGGAAATGGAGGCAACACGTTCTAAATCGGAGGGGGCATCTCACGAACCTAAGATGCTCCTTGTTCTTAGCAACTGAAAAATTCGGGTTTTCTTAGCACATGAAGTGTCCGGCTTGATTTTATCAGCCCGTCGCCGTGTCTTTTCAGGAGATGACGATGCCGCGGATGTTTTCGCCGTGGCCCTCAGTATCACTCCCCGCACCTTCATTGCCGCCTCCACGGCGGCCCTCGGATAGCTCTCTATGCTTCCTCGCAGGTCTCCGTCCTCGCCGCCCGCCAAGCGGACACTTCATTTGCTAACTTACCCGGACATATCATGTGATAACGACAGGGCGTAGCGGTATCTTTGACTAACGATTAGCCCGGCTGCTAATCTCTGGCGGATGCTCAGGACGAGGTAGGACGGCGCTTCGAGAAGACAGGGACAGCACTGCTACAGCGACGGGATTTCCGCAGATTCATTCCCATCATTGAACTTCGGCCGTGACCACTGTGGGCTGTTGTTCGCTGATGATTGTAGATTCTCCTTGCTTCTTATGCGACACTGTGGAGTGCGGAGGGCAGTAGACGATTTCGCTTGATCTGAGGATGGAAGACTGATGATTAGGAAACTGATTCGCACCGCTTTGGCGCTTGTCGCCAGCACATTTAGCGTCTCCGCCCTGGGCGCAGGTCCGGCGCCGGTGCGAATCCAAGACGGGCTGGTCCAGGGCATAAGTAAAGGGAGCCTGACCGTGTACGAGGGGATTCCATTCGCGGCTCCGCCCGTCGGCCCGTTACGCTGGCGCGCACCTCAACCTGTGTCGAAGTGGTTTGGAGTGCTGCATGCCGACCACTTCGGGCCGACCTGCATGCAGACCATCGAGTCCTGGATGGGCCCTTTGCATACGAGCGAGAACTGTTTGTACGTGAATGTGTGGACCCCTGCAAAATCGGCGCACTCCGATCTGCCAGTGATGGTCTGGATCTACGGTGGCGGCTTTACCTCAGGATCGGCAGCCATGCCCATATTTGACGGAGGCAGGCTCGCAGAACACGGGGTGGTGCTGGTGAGCATTGCTTACCGCGTGGGGCCGATGGGTTTCCTCGCGTTGCCTGCCCTCAGTGCTGAATCCCCACATCACGTTTCCGGAAACTATGGTCTCCTTGATCAAATCGTCGGCCTACGATGGGTGCAGAACAATATTGCCGCTTTCGGTGGCGATCCGCACCGGGTTACCATCTTCGGCGAATCCGCCGGCGGGATATCGGTGAGCATGCTGGCGGCCTCTCCGGTGGCTCGCGGACTATTCGAGGGTGCGATTTCCGAGAGCGGAGGATCCTTCGGTGAGACTCGTACGCCACCCGCGCCGGGCGAGAACGTTCAGACGCTGGCCAACGCTGAGCGGGAAGGCGTGGCTTTTGAGAAGGGGCTGAGCGTAACGTCCGTCGCCGCGTTGCGCAAGCTGCCGGCGTCCGTGGTCCAAAATGCAAAGGCGGATCGGGGCGAATTCTGGCCGGTACTGGATGGCTGGGTCATTGTTGGCGACCAGTACGCGCTTTACCGGGAAGGCCGCTACAATCACACGCCGGTCCTGATCGGGACCAACTCCGACGAAGGCGCCTTGTTCGGGACTCCGGCCAGTCGCGAGGCGTGGGTGCGAAGCGTCCGCAACCGATTTGGGCCGTTTGCAGAGCGGATCCTCGCGGCGTATCCGCCTACTCCGGCGGCCTGGCGCCAGTCGAGCATGGATCTGATGCGGGACTCCGCCTTTGCGTGGGGTACGTGGGAGTGGGCGCGCTTGCAGGCGCAAACCAGCGACTCAAAGGTCTTTGTCTATTATTTCAATCATATTCCTCCCCGCCCGGCCGATTCGCCGTGGAAGAATGCCATTGGCGCCGTACATTCAGAGGAGATCGTGTACGTGTTCCAGCACTTGAATCAGTCGCCGAAGCTGCCCTGGACAGGCACGGATTACAAGATATCCGACGATATGGCGACCTACTGGACGAACTTCGCGAAATACGGGAATCCGAATGGTCCAGGCTTGCCGCGTTGGCCGGCCTTTACTGATGCGGACCAGGAAGTGATGCACTTCACGGACGCGCCGCATCCGGGCGGGGTGGCCAACCTCGACGACCTGAAGGTGCTGAGTGCCTACTTCGCGTGGCGACGGACCCCTGAGGGCCAGGCATGGGTCCGCAAACAATACGTTCCGGCACAGTCGTTCCGTGCTCATTGAACCCCGCACGCGGTCAAAGCCGCGCATATTCAGAGAGCGAAGGCCATCAGCGGACATAGACGCTCAACCCTGAAAAGCGAAGATGAGGCCCACGAGCGTGATTCTGGAGCCATACCTTGCGCCGAGGGCTTCGTGCTTGTGGAAGCAGGAGACCGATGCAGGCGAGCCTTTTTTCAGGAAGACTTCCCGCCGACGCTGATGTTGTAGCGTGTAGCGGGAGACTCACTGCATGCGCGCGGCCGAGTTGATGCACAACGAGGGTGACCCGCGCCAACTGAGCACCATGGATCAGATGCAATGCTGGGAAGCAGCATCTTTCGCCCGCATGCACGAGGGGGCAATCAAGCGAGCGATACCCGGAGCGCTGCCGCGTAATCGGCGGCCGGCCGATATTGTTTTGGCAGGGACACTCTCAGTGCTTCCGGCGTTTGTTTCCAGTGCACCTTTTCGTCTGTTCCGAGCAACTGCACCCGCTTAACTTTGCCGGGTTGGTGCGGGCTGCTGAGGCCAAGCGATTCGATCACCATCTCGTCTGTGGGCCATCCGAGAGCGATCGCGTAGACCACGCTGCCGGCTTTGTTGCGAGTGAAGCGAATGTCCTTTGCGTCAAGTTTAGCGATGCTCTTGCCCTGGAAACTGCCTGCTTTGATCATATCTGGGCCCTCGCCAAAGACTTTCCAGGGGCGAGTGGCGTAGATGGCTTCTCCATTGACCTGCATCCAGTCGGTAATGCCGTCGAGGACGGCGACCTCCTTGCTGTCAATAGAGCCATCAGGCTTGCCGGGGATGTCCAGGATGAAGGTACCATTCTTGCTGACTGTGTCGATGAGCCAGTGGATGACGTCGCGAGGCGGCAGATAGCCACCGTACTGGCCGGGCATATCGTATAGTGCGCGGAGATAATGCCACAGCCCGATGCATGTCTCCGACTGCCAGGGATACGGCATGATTGTGCTTGTGATGCCGCGTTCGACGTCGGCGACCACGGCCTTGAGCCATTTGTCGGGAACATTTTTGATGTTGATTACGGCTTCCATCTTCCCGCCGTGGGTCTGGAGGTTGTGGTTGTAGAAGTAAGCACCGATGTTCATGCCCGCCCAGCCGAGAGGAAACAGCGGATTGTCGAAGTAGAGCAGGTCGGGGTTGTGCTGGTCGATCAAGTCCCGCGTCCGATCGTAGAAGTTCTTCACGTAGGAGATGTCTGGCAAAGCGTTACAAGGGTGCTTAACGCCGTATAACTGCTGCGGATCATAGCCCTGCCACCATTGTTCGTTGCCCTCCGGCCGAGTCATGCGTCCGTCGTAAGGAACTCCCGCGAGAGGCCCGGTTTTGTCGGCGCCATGGGAGGTCTGGAACCACCACCAGTTCCGCGCCTGGTGGACTGTGACTCCGAGGCGGAGGTTCTGCGAGCGGGCAGCCGCGGCCCAGCGACCGATCACGTCGCAATGGGGTCCGATGTTGGTGGCGTTCCACTCGTGATGTTTGGAATTCCAGGTATCGAAGCCGTCGTGATGATTGGCAAGAGCGACAAAGAACCGGGCTCCCGCCTTCTTGTACCGTTGCATGAGCGCTTCGGGATCCCAGTTCAGCAGGGTCCATTGAGCGCAGAGGTCCTTGTATCCGAATCGGGAGGGTGGGCCGTAATGCTTAAGCTGATATTGGTACTGACTGGGCCTGTGATGGTACCCATACTCGCTCTGGATGTACATGTTGCGGGCGTACCAGTCGCCGCCTTCGGGTACACATTGGGGACTCCAGTGAGCCCAGATTCCAAACTTCGCGTCGCGGTACCATTCCGGCGCCTCGTACTGCAGCAGAGAATCCCATGTGGGCTGGTAGGGTCCTGTGCCGGCCAGGTTGGGAACAGGAGAGATCATGGGCACGCCATCCCAGGAGCCTCCTGGAATTGGCAGGGCCGGCGGATCGCCCCAAGCCGTAGGCCGCCACGTGCTCTCCTCCAGCTTCTCGCTGACGATCTTGCCATTTACCAGCGCATAAAAGATGCGCTGGTCCGCCGGAGCGGCACAGAACTTTGCGTAATCTTGCGTGAGCGTATTGAAAGCTGGCGCAGCGGATGCCGGGGCGCCGGTTGTCGTGGCATCTTCCTGGGCGTGCGCGGAGAGTTGTAGAGCTTCTGGAACCGCGGCCGTTGCGGCCGCAGCCGTCATCCATTTGCAGAAATCGCGTCTTCGCATCGGGTCACCTCACATGAAGGATCACTATAAGGGACCTTTGAGCCGTCGTCAACGCTACAGTCACCGACGGTGCCTCTAGACCTTCGCCGAAAGCATCAGGAAGGCTCCCACCGAAAGAGTTAGTAGCTGAAGGCGGAGATCAGAGGCATGGCCCGAGACGGAGGACGGTTAGACGATGTCGCGGAAAGATAGAGAAGTATCCGTGGCGGATAGTCGAGCCATAGCGATGATGGGAGATTACGTCCGGCACAGTCTGCCGGTGAAGAGAATCAAGCAGACGGTCCGCAGGGCACTCCGCTGCACATCTGTGCGGTGATGCCTTTGCCTTCGGTGATGGTGTAGATGCGGTCAACTGCGGGCAGCGTCACTTTCTCCACGTTACCGTTGGGCCAGTGAATTTCCACCTGGTCGACCTGATCTGCCTTGCCGAGTCCAAAATGCACGCGCATATCGTTTGAAGAGAGATAGCTCCCGCCGCTGAGCACGTCCTCTCGTCGACGGATCCCGCCTGCGGTCAGGTAGACGGTGGCGCCCACCGCGTCCCGCGGACTTTTGGGGCCGCCGATCAGCTTCATTTCTACCCAGTGATTGTGGTCCGGATTCACATTGCGAAGCAACAAAGGAGGCCCGTCTAAATTGTTAATGACTACGTCGATCTTGCCGTTATTGAAGAGATCGCCAAAAGCCGCGCCACGGCCCACGCTGACTACGGCGAGTCCAGTGCCTTCGACCGCAGGAACCAAAGCGAACTTGCCATTCTTCAGATTGTGGTAGAGCAGCGGACGCTGGGCATAACTTTGTCCCCATTCCGGATGCTGATCGACCTGCGGGTACACGTTTCCATTGGCGATAAACAGGTCCAGCCAGCCGTCGTTGTCGTAATCCAAAAAGCCATCGCCGAAACCGACAAACGGAATGGAAGACTCCGCAATGCCGGACGAGTAGCTTGCGTCCATGAAATCTCCGTGGCCGTCGTTTTGAAACAGAATGTTGTAGTCGTCAGAAAACACCGTGTCGACGATATCGAGGTGGCCGTTATTCAGGTAATCTCCCGCTGCGATGCCCATGTTGGCAGCTTCACGGCCGTCTCCGTTCAGCGCGTAGCCGCTCATGTAGCTGTTATCCATGAGGGTTCCGTTGCCCTTGTTGATGTAGAGGTAGTTTGGCGTTGAGTCATTTGCTACCAGCAAATCAGGCTTGCCATCGTTGTTCACGTCGGCAAAGAGCGCGCCCAGGCCGTAGTAACCGCTGGGATCATCAACCCCCCGTTTCTTGCTGACGTCGGTAAACGTCCCATCGCCGTTGTTGCGAAACAGGTGATCGTGAGCGCCCTGCAATCCGCGTGGTCCGCACATTACCTGCACGCCGCGGTATTGGCAGAAGTCGTAATTTGCGGTCCTGGAGTTGGAGAGATGCTTCCGATCGACATTAATGTAGCCGGCTACAAACAGATCCAGATTGCCGTCGCCGTTGTAGTCCCCGAAGGTGGCTCCGGTGTGGTCAACTGCCGTGCCCGGCGAACTACCGCTGAGCGCCACCCCTGCCTGCACCGCCGCGTCGGTAAAGGTGCCGTCATGATTATTGTGATAGAGCCGATCTGTGCCGATGTTCGTCACGTAAATATCCGGCCAGCCGTCATTGTTGTAATCGCCGACGACGCAACCCGTTCCCCATCGGCTGTTCGCCACGCCTGCGCTCGCGGTTACGTTGGTGAAGGTGCCGTCATGATTGTTGTGAAAGAGAGCAGCCCGCGGCGGCGGGGCTTTGCCGTCCAACGCGTCGTAAGTCGAGCCGTTCACGAAATAGATGTCGAGCCAGCCGTCGTTGTCGTAATCGAGAAGGCAGACGCCGGAGCCTTTCGCTTCAATGATCGTTCGCTTTTGCGGTGTGCCGGTTACGTTCCGCCAATGGGAGAGGCCAGCCTGTTTGGTTGCATCGATGAACACGACCGGACCCGTCTTCACGAAGCCGCCGGCCGTGATCGGTCGGTGCTGGCTGTCGAATATTGCCGCTTGCGGACCGCCGGTGGCCATTCCTCCACCTGTTGCTTGCGCTTGCCGGCCTGCGGCGGCAACCGAGAACAGAGAATCGAGCAACGACGGGGCGAGGAACGCGAAAACTGCCGGGAAGAGAAGAGTGGATGAAAATCTTACGAGGCTAACGTGCTTCCCAACCCAGCCAGATAAGACAGAGCGCAGAGACATAGTACAACCTGAATAATGCACGGGAGCCATTTGGCAACCCCTGAGAATCCTGTTGTACAACAGTAGGGACGCGAAGTTCGCAGCTTCGCGAACCGGTTCTCAGGAGTCACCCAAATGGTGAACGATGCAAAACAGTGTACGCGTTCGAGGCGCGTGAATCAAGCGGTTCACGCAGATATTCCGGAGCCTAATAAAATCGGGGCTTTGAGGCCCTATGACTTCCAGGCGCACAACCTGACCGCCTACGGCGGGCTGCTTCCGGTGACGACCTTGCTGGACAAGCTCGGGTTCAAGCAACTGATCGAGGACAACCTCACCATCCAGCGGCGGACGCGCGCCATGCCGGTTTACCAGTTCATCCTGGAGATGATTCTGGCCTGCTACGTGGGCTTCTCGCGGCTGCATCATCTTCGTTTTCTCAAACGCGAGCCGA
>DAHXNO010000041.1 GCA_027365345.1 Granulicella sp. | reverse complement strand
GCAACCCGATTCTTTCAGAACCCGGGTCGAACCGCCGCTCAACTTTCAACTATGGGTGGGACATCCTCGATGCGCTCCGTCAAATACCCATTCTCCCGCCTGACTCAACTGGCCGTTGCTGCCGCGCTGCTTCCCGCGCTTTTCGCTCCCGCGGCATTCGCCTGGGGCCGCGATGGCCATAGGATCATCAACAAGCTGGCCGCGCAGTACCTCCCCACGAGCGTCCCCTACTTTCTGCGCAACGGCAACGGGCTGGACGTAATGGAGTGGATGGGCCCCGAGCCCGACCGGTGGAAGCACCGGGACGCCGAACCCGAACTGACAGCCACGCAGTCCCCTGACCACTTTCTGGACTACGAGTGGGCCATCTATGGCGCTACCAAGTGCGCCGCCGGAACCACGGACTGCATTGATGGTTACGATTTCCCGCGTAACCGCTATGACTTCATCCGCAACCTGACGGCTGCCCTTCCCCATCACCCGGAGATCAAGAACTTTGAAACGGTGGGCTTCCAGCCCTGGCAGGTGGAAGAGGTATGGCAGCGGCTCAAGTCCGACTTCCGCATCTATCGCCAACTCACCGTAGTCAACCAGGACACGGCTCCCGTCCAGCTCGCGATTCTGTTTGACGCCGGCTGGCTGGGCCACTATGTAGGCGATGGCTCCCAGCCACTCCACGACACCATCCAATACAACGGATGGACCGGGCCCAATCCCCACCACTACACCACCGAGCATCATATTCACGCGCAGTTCGAGTCGGTCTTCGTCTCAGCCAACATCAAAGCCTCAGACGTTGCTCCGCTGGTGGCCTCGGCACCGCCCACCGTGATCGACGACGAATGGACTCAATACTGGCATTATCTTCTCCACTCCCATTCCCTGGTAGACGAGGTCTACCAACTCGACCAACAGGGTGGCTTTGGAAACGCCGGAACCCCTGAGGCCAAGGCCTTCACGGAAGAGCGCCTGGCCGCAGCGGCCATCGAACTCCGCGACCTGATCAACTCTGCCTGGGTCCACTCCGCCGATCCCGTCCAGCAGTACCGCGGCCCCCAATAGAGCCAGTACCTGCGGCCTCCGGAGACCCACAACTTCCAAGGGGCGTTTCGGCAAAGACAATGCCCGTCGAATGCCTCTGAACCACCCCAGGACTCCGATCAGCAGCAGGATTGCTCCTCCCTGGGTTCGCTGGCTAGTTCCCCTCGCGGCTGGCTGTCCCCAAAGCTCGCTCCGCCATCCGGCGCAACATGGGCTCGCTGCTGAGCGCGATTACCGGCACGGCCAAAGCCGCAAACACCGCCCAAACCACCAGCGCATGCCACTCCCAAAACCACAGCATTCGCGTCGTCTCCCAGGGGTGATGCCTGACCGCCATCCAAAGAGCATGCCCCTCCAGGGGCAGCCTGGGTGTGCCAAAAACCAGAGACCCAGCCTTGATGAACACCGGAAACAGTACCAGTTCCAGCGGATACACCGCATGGTTGCCCACCTGCGACGCCACGATGTTCAGCCGCAGTAGCGCCGCCAAGCCCAACACGACCAGGGTCGTGGATCCCAGCAGAGGGTTTACCCCCACGGCGACTCCCAATGCCAACGACCAGGCCAGCTTATCCGGATCCGCACCCATCCGGAGCAGACCCATCACCGGGTTCACCATCCACCGCTGCCAAAGATTGGGCACGTAACCAGCATACCGGTACGATCAGCGCAGTGTCTTGATAGCAAGCGCCGGCTTGGCGATGAACCCCGTTTGGCTTGATCGGCAGCGCTACGCTTTGCTGTTCTTCTCTGTTTTCCGCGGCTTCCAGCAGCGCAGCAGCGATCCGCCGATGCAGCGGGCGGCGCCGGAAAATCCGCTGTTTTCCCGAGGCAGGCAACCCACTCGCTCGGATCGCCCATCCCTCATCCCTGCTAGCTTTATCCTAGCAAACATGAAAAACATCTCCACGGACCCTCTCGCCAACACCCCGGGACATCGCTCCTCCCCAGATCGTCTGGCAGATCTGCCTCGCCTGGTTACAGCCTTCTACGCCAACCACCCCGATGCCGAGGTTGCCGGCCAGAGGGTCAGCTTCGGAACCAGCGGCCATCGTGGATCCTCGCTGACTTCCAGCTTCAACTACGCTCACATTCTGGCCATCACCCAAGCCATTGTGGAGTACCGCGCCGCACAGAAGACCACCGGCCCACTTTTCCTGGCGCAAGACACGCATGCCTTGTCAGAGCCTGCCTTCACCACAGCGCTGGAGGTGCTGGCGGGCAACGGCGTGGAGGTGATGATCGATAGCGAACGCGACAACCAGGAACAAGCTGGCGGCTATACGCCCACCCCGGTTCTCTCCCACGCCATTCTGGAGTACAACGCCTCCAACGCCAAAGCGCCCGCCGACGGCGTCGTCATCACCCCCAGTCACAACCCTCCCCAGGACGGCGGTTTCAAGTACAACCCACCCAATGGCGGGCCCGCCGACACAGACGCTACCAAATGGATCGAGAACCGGGCCAACGAGTTCCTGGCCAACAAACTCCAGGGCGTGAAGCGGCTTGCGTTCTCCAAAGCGCTGGCTGCGCCCACCACCCACCGTCACGATTACATCACCGCCTACGTCCGCGATCTGGTCAACATCGTCGACATGGACGCGATCCGTCGCTCCGGCCTGAAGCTCGCAGTCGACCCGCTGGGCGGCGCCGGTGTAGCCTACTGGCCCCGCATCGCCGAGCTCTACCAGCTTCCGCTCGAGACGCTGAACCCCTACGTCGATCCCACCTTCCGCTTTATGACCCTGGATTGGGACTCGCGCATTCGAATGGACTGCTCCAGCCCGTTCGCCATGGCCAGCCTGATCGCAAACAAGGACCAGTACAACGTTGCCTGGGCGTGCGACACCGACCATGACCGCCACGGCATCGTCGCCCACAGTTCCGGCTTGCTCAACCCAAACCACTACCTGGCCGTCTCCATTCAGTACCTGTTCACCCACCGTGCAGAGTGGTCCCCAAAGGTTGGTATCGGCAAGACACTGGTCTCTTCCAGCATCATCGACCGCGTGGCCAGCGGTCTGAACCGCACTCTCGTCGAGGTGCCTGTCGGCTTCAAGTGGTTTGTCTCCGGTCTGCTGGATGGTGGGCTTGGCTTCGTCGGCGAAGAGTCCGCCGGGGCCAGCTTCCTCCGCCGCAACGGCAGCGTCTGGACCACGGACAAGGACGGCCTGATCCTTGGCCTGCTCTCTGCGGAGATGACCGCCGTCACTGGCAAGGACCCTGGCCAACTGTACAACGAACTGACAGCCAAGTACGGTAACCCCGTCTATCAGCGCATCGATGCCGACGCGACCAGGGAGCAGAAGGCCAAGTTGGCCAAGCTCTCTCCCGCACAGGTTAAGGTGAAAGAGATGGCCGGACAGCCCATAACGTCCATTCTCACCGAGGCTCCCGGCAACCATGCGCCCATCGGCGGCCTGAAGGTGACGACCGCTGACGGCTGGTTCGCGGCGCGCCCCAGCGGCACCGAAGACATCTATAAGATCTATGCTGAGAGCTTTCTGGGGGAGGCGCACCTGAAACAGATCCAGAATGAGGCGAAAGATCTGGTCGCCACCGCCATCGCATGAGGAGCTCGAACACCTGATGAGATCCAAATCTCCCGCTCATCGACATCGTTTCACCCTTTCACCATGCCCAGCAGCATCTCATTTGCGTCGCAACAACCAACTCTCTTCGAAGGGAACTCGCATGAACCTCCGCACTACGCTTGCCGTCCTTGTCCTGGCATGCTTCTCACTGCCGGCACTAGCTTCCAAAGCTTCCAGCGCGAACAACTTCATTCTGGTCGATAGCCAAAGCGGTAAGCCTGTCGGCAAGGCCGCCTACACCATTCGGGAATCCAGTAAGGGTTACAAGGTAGGGGGCTTTTTCCAGTACAAAATGCCATCCAACAAGCAGGGTCAGTACGACATGTCCTACAGGTTGGACAGTACCGGCAACTTTTTGTTCGGATCCATGCAGGACCAGGCCGCTCAGAAGACCTATAACTTCCAGCCGAACAAACAGCGTACCTCCATTGAGGTCTCTACGATTCAGGCGGGCGGTTTGTCCAACCCCACCTCCGCCGCTTTGCCCAAGCCTGAGTTCTACTTTGCGGCCATTGGCGATCCATCCGCCATCCAAGTCCTAATGACTTCTGCGTTGGCCCATCCCCATCCGGACTCCATCTATCTACTGTTGATTCCCATGGGCGCCATTAATCCGATGAACCGCTACCGCCTGGTCAGCGTGCAGCCCGACGCCGCCCGCAGCGGCACTCTCGATGGTAAGTCCGTCGCTCTCAAGAGCTTCACGCTGCGCTTCCACACGGGTCCAGCAGGCGAGGTCTACCTGGATGACAGCAATAACCTGATGGAGGCCGATATCCCGAAGTTGCAACTCAACTACGTCCGCAAGAACTTCACCCTCTCGCCGGCGCCGTCGGCTCAGTAGCTGAGGGGAATCGCGGCTCCGGAAGCCTGGGCATTTCCCCACCTGTGCGGGCGCCCAGGCGCCCCGCCACAGCCACCTGGCTGTGTGGAGTTGTGCTGCCTGCGGCGTGAAGATCCATCGACTCTCAAAAGAACTTCCCACCGAAACAAACTTACAGAGAACTTGACTCTGCATTGGGGCTAAAGTAGTCTCAGACTCACCAATGAAGCAGACTCTTCCTTTCGCCGCGCGCTGTTGCATGTGTTGCTCCACGCCATGCTGTTGCGCCTGCGGCTGTCTGCTCTAAGCGAACCCCTAAACTTCGCCCCAAGCCTAAACACCCAAGCAACAGCCATGCGGCAGCTTGGGTTTCGTATTTCTGCGCCAGATTTGAAACCGCGATTCAAGCCCCATCTCTCGAACTTCAGGTGTGGAACCTACGCCTCCAGGAGCTTTCATGGAAATCCCAGCCTCATCCCGGAAGGTGGCCGTCAACACAGACGCCGCGGCCATCGTCATCGCCCTCACCTTCGCCGCCCTGATCCGCCTGGGCATCATCCACCGCATTGGGTGGTAGCGCATCCTCTAACCAAGGCTTTGAAAGCACGCCAAACTCCGGCGTCGTCTGTCTTCTAAGACTCTGGCCGTGAGAATCCATCTGATGCCCTTCCAAACCATCTCGCCACCAGCGCCCGCCGGCCGGCTCAAGGCCGCTCGCCACCCACCGCGCGCGGCGCCACTGCTGGCGCTTCTGCCCGGAACCCTGTTTCTCTTCGCGATTGGCCTCGCCGGCAAGTTCCTGGAGTCCGTTGAACAGCATCTCCGGGTTCACTATCCTTTCTTCCCGCAGGTCGAATACGTTCTTTGGGCGATCATCCTCGGGCTGGTCTTCTCCAACCTCTTCACGCTGCCCCGCATCCTGCTGCCCGGCATTGCCACCTATGAACTCTGGCTGAAGCTGGGCATCGTTCTGGTAGCTGCCCGCTTCATCCTCTCCGACATTCTCCGCATTGGCGGGCTCTCGCTTCTGCTGGTCGCCGTCGAATTGGTTCTCTCCCTCAGCGTGATGACCGCGCTGGGACGCATCTTCCGGCTGTCACCCAAGCTCACCAGTCTGCTGGCTATCGGCAGCTCCATCTGCGGCGTCACGGCCATCATGGCGGCCCAGAGCGCGCTCGACCCCACGGAGGAGGACACATCCACCGCCATCGCTGCCATCCTGGCGCTGGGCGCCCTGGCGCTGTTCAGCTTCCCGGCCATCGGTCACGCACTCCACATGGGCCAGCAGACTTTTGGCGTCTGGACTGGATTGGCCGTGGACAACACTGCCGAAGCCACCGTCACCGGCGCCATCTATGGCGGCCTGGCCGGTCGCATCGCGATCCTGGCCAAAACTGCACGCTCAGCCTTCATCGGCTTCGTCGTTCTCGGCTATGCAGTTTCCTGGGCCGCGCAGGGCCAGGCGGCCCGGGTGGAACATAAGGCTCTCTTCCTGTGGCAGAAATTTCCAAAGTTCATCCTTGGTTTTGTGCTTCTCTCTGTCCTGGCCAGCGTCGGGTTTTTCACCTCTGGACAGTTGACCTCGCTCGCCAACCTGTCGAAGTGGGCCTTTCTCCCTGCCTTCGCCGGAGTGGGCCTGCGAACAAGAGTTCGCGATCTGGTTCGCCAAGGTTGGCGTCCTATCCTCGTCGGCGTCCTCGGTGAAGTCTTCATCGCTATGCTCACCCTTGGAATGGTGTTAGCGGCCTACCATGGAGCCGCGCGATGAGACCTCTCTCCCCAGAGAATCAAGATCACCCACGAGATCGCTTTGAAGCCCAGATTCCTGAGCCTTCGCTGCGCTACGGGAACGCGGCCGGAACCTGACGGGAAGAAGCTTCCTTCAAGGCCGCGTCTGCCGCCCGGATGGGGGCGCTGAGGTATGCTTTTGGAGAAGGGAGCGGCGATACCGCCTTCCTTTGATCCAGAGTGAGGAGCCGGAAATCAGCCCCTTCCGGGCTGTCCTTTTCCTCTCCTCGCCTCCGCACTGTTTCTCCAGCGGCCCAGCGCGCCAAGCCTGCTGTCACCCGCTCAGGATCAAGCATGTCCCAGCCACTCTCCCCTGACCGCCTTGAAGCTTTCTCGGATGGTGTCATCGCCGTGATCATCACGATCATGGTGCTGGAACTGCGGGTTCCATCCAAAGAGGTCTCCGACCTGGTAGGCTTGCGCCAGGTGCTCCCCTTGCTGACCGTCTATGGGCTCAGCTTTGTCCAGACCGGCATTTACTGGGTGAATCACCACTATTTGACCGATGATCTGGAAGACGTTACCCACGGCATCCTCTGGTCCAATCTGGGCCTGCTCTTCTTTCTCTCGCTTATACCCTTCGCCACGCACTGGGTAGGCACGCGCGGCATTACGTCCTTTTCGGTCTCATTCTATGCGCTTACCTGCGCTCTGCCGGCCATTGCATGGTTCGTACTCTCCACGGCCATCAGCCGCCATACCGGACAACCGGCCGCCAGCAGCCCCGCGAAACAGGCGGTCTCCACCACGCTCTATCTGGGTGCGATCCCGGCTGCCTTTCTTGCGCCCAAGTTCGAACCGAATATCGGGCCGGCCATCGCCCTGGGGATGATCGCCGTGGTCGCTCTGCTGTGGCTGATTCCACCCCGGAAGATCTGTGAGCGGAGCCGAGTGCCCGTTCCCGGCAAGCACTCCCACAACGATCGGCGCTAAACTCGCTTCGAGATGTATCTTCGATGAACCTTCAAGGCTGCGGCACTGCACTTATCACTCCCTTTCACCCGGACGGCTCGCTGGACGAAGCCGCTCTGACGGCTTTAGTGCAGACTCAGATGGATCATGGGATCTCCATACTGATCCCTTGCGGCACCACGGGCGAAGCCTCCACGCTGAGCGAGGAGGAGATAGAGCGGGTCATTCAGTTGACCATCACAGCGGCAGCCGGCCGCGCCCCGGTCTTCGCCGGCTGCACCCATAACTCCACCGCTCAGGCTGTCCGGAATGCGCAGCGGCTGGCCCGGATCGCCGGTCTCACTGGCTTGCTCTCCGCCAATCCCTATTACAACCGTCCTAACCAGGAGGGACAGTTCCAGCACTTCCGCGCTATCGCGGAGGCGGTGGACCTGCCAATCCTGCTGTATAACATTCCTGGCCGCACCGCTACCAATCTGTTACCTGAGACGGTCCTCCGCCTGGCCGAATACCCCAACGTCATCGGCATCAAGGAGTCCAGCGGTCTGGTGGGCCAGATCTCCGAGATCATAGCCCACGCCCCAGCGACCTTCTCTGTGCTGGCCGGGGATGACGCCATGGCGCTGCCGGTGCTTGCCCTGGGCGGCACAGGTGTGGTCTCTGTGGCCTCCAACGCCATCCCCGGCCCCATCGCGCAGATGATCGCAGCCGCCCTGCGGAGCGACTGGGGCGCGGCGCGCGAACTGAACGCTCGATATTTTGCCCTGATGCAGGCAAACTTCTGCGAACCCAGCCCGGCGCCCATCAAAGCCGTTCTGGCCCTGCTGGGCCGTTGCACAGAGACTCTACGCCTGCCCATGGTCCCCATCACGGAGGCCAGCCGCACTAAGCTGAAGGCGATTCTCCAGGAGCTTGATCTGCTCCGCAACTCCTTGTAGGCCTCACCGGTTCAAGCCGAAGCCGGCTCATCCACCGCCAGTCTCGCTACAATCCAACTATCCATGAACTCTACGAGCTCAACATCAGACATCGGCGCCCTCGAGGCTCTCATCGAGCAGTTCTTCGCCCTGGGCCAGGACGCGGTTGGCAACCGCGACGCTCTGGCCGCCTTCCATCTGTTCCGCGCTGCGCTGGAGTCCGGCGAGGTCCGCTCCGCCCAACCCGATCCTTCGTCCCCGACCGGCTACCGCGTGAATACGTGGGTAAAACGCGGCATCCTGCTTGGCTTCCGCCTGGGCGTCCTGACCCAGATGAGCGAAGCATCCGGCGACCGGTTTCCCCTCACCTTCGTGGATAAATCAACCTACCCGGCGCGCCGCTTTGTACCGGAAGACAACATCCGCATTGCGCCCGGCGGCAGCTCGGTCCGCTCCGGAGCTCACCTGGCGTCTGGCGTGGTGATGATGCCCCCGGCCTACGTGAATGTGGGAGCCTTTGTTGACCAGGGAACGATGATCGACTCCCACGCTTTGGTAGGCTCCTGCGCCCAGATCGGCAAGCGCGTCCACCTGTCGGCCGCGGCCCAAATCGGAGGCGTCCTCGAACCCGTGAATGCCTCGCCGGTCATCCTGGAAGACGACGTACTGGCTGGCGGCAATACCGGCGTTTACGAAGGAACCATCGTGCGCTCACGCGCTGTGCTGGCCTCTGGAGTGATCCTCACCCGAGGCACCCCGGTGTATGACATCCCCAACAATACTGTCTATAAAGGGACAGCCTCCATGCCGCTGATCATCCCCTCCGGGGCCGTGGTGGTAGCTGGAGCGCGAGCCATCCAGCAAGGCCCCGGCAAGGAGATGGGCCTCTCCGTCTACACCCCCATCATTGTGAAGTATCGCGATGAAAAGACGGACCTCTCCACCTCGCTCGAGGACCTTCTCCGCTAGGTAGAAGATGGCTCGCTGCTTTCGGAGCCCGCCCGCTGCAACCCATCGTTCGCGCCTGCGTGCCTTTACCCGGAGCGAGGGCAAATCTGCAGTCGGATTGCCGACGTCCCATGCGGTCTGGTTCCGGCCTAAGCCGCAGGCTCGGACTCAAAGTAGAGATACTTTCGCCAAGTTGCATCGGCGCTGCCAATCATCCGCATGATGTGCCGCGAGGTATGCAGGGAAAATGGCCGCGGTTCGCGCACCAGCCGCATGTCCGTCAGCTCATGCAACATCTGGCTCCCCTTGCGGCGGTTACAGTCCCGGCAGCAAGCCACCAGGTTCTCCCAGGTCGACTGGCCGCCACGGCTGCGCGGAACAACATGGTCCAGGGTCAGATCCGCAGCCGTCAGCACTCGCTGGCAGTACTGGCACGTATTCCGGTCGCGCAGGAGGATATTCTTCCGGCTCAGCGCTCTGGTCTGGTGCGGAATCCTCCTGTACTCCAGCAACCGGATCACACTCGGCATCTGCAGGTTCATCCGGTGGGAGTGCAGAACCGTCCCCTGCTCCTCCTCGGTGCGAGCCACGCCTTTGAGCACCAGCACCAGCGCTCGCCGCGCGCCGCAGATGTTGATCGGCTCATAGCTCGCATTCAGCACCAGCACCGGCGTCTGCATCGCTGGCTGCCGAAAGACGCCCAGCCGGATCTCAATGGCCTCCGCTCGTGCCGTTCCCTCCACTGGGTTCGTCTTGTGGCGCCGATCACCCAGCCGCTTCTTGCACTTCCCACCAGAGTTACCAGCCTGCATGCCTCTCCTCCCGTGCTTTAGGTTGATGGTTGTCCAGTAGCGGCAACCGTTACGAACTCGCCTGCCTTCCGATCTCTGAAGCCGGCGCCGAAAAGCGATCCCAGATGGCAACACCTTGCATCGCCTGGGGGAAACGATCCGGCTGCCCGGCGCCGCGCACTTCATCCGGCAGCGCCCGCGCCGCCGTGACCACCCAGACCTTGGCCGCACCGGCCTGCTTCAGCACCCGCGCACACTCGCGCGCCGTGGCTCCGGTGGTCATGATGTCGTCGATCAGCAGCACCTCGCGTCCACGGACAGCCTCCGCATCGCAGACGGCAAATGCCCCGCGCAGGTTTGTCCGCCGCTGCCTGGGATTCAATGCGTACAGCGTCGGCGTATCCTTTACCCGTTGCAGCGCGCCAGGACAAAGTCGAAGCTCCCACCGCGGCTCGCGCCTCCGCAGGGCCGCGATAGCCGCCTCCGCCAACAGCTTCGCCTGGTTGTACCCACGCTTCTTCTCCCGTGTGGCAAACAGCGGAACCGGGACCACCAGCACCTGATCGGCAGGGAACTGGGTTGAAGTTCCAGGCTCCACTGCGACCTCAGGCTCCCAGAGCGGAGATCCGCTGCCGGCCATCGCTGCTGGTTGCTGTGGAGCGGATTCTGGCTGTCCATGGGAGCCTGCGCGCAGCCGCTGCGCGGCCTGCGCCAAAGCATCGCCCAACACATGCTGGGCGACACCGCGCATACCCTCAAATTTCAAGAGATGCAGAATCCTGCGCATCTCCCCGTCATAGTTGGCAAAGGAAACGGCTCGGTCAAACGGCGGCGGCGCCAACCGGCACGCGGTGCACTCGCTCATCCCCATCGCCGCAGCAAACCGTGCGGATTCCATCCCGAGGGCGTCTCCACAGCGTCTGCAAAAGACGCCATCCCCGGCTTCGAGAGGCACGCCCACGCGCTCGATGCATGCCTCACAGACACGCACCCGGGATAGTTTGGCCATGGCAGCGCCACAAACCCGGCAATCGGACGGCATGAAAGTGTTGAGAAGGTCGGCTGCTACCCACCCTGCAGCCGAGCGAAGACTTTGAACGGTTGGAGAGCTTTGAAACTGTCGCCCACTTGGTAGAAACGGTGAACTTCGGAGTACGCGGGTCACCGCGCGCCATCCCGACTCACCCTTGTACGCCCCGGGTGGACCACCAGTACCGAGTTGGACACTCCTCATGCTTGCGCTGAAGACGAACCTCACTCGGGCAAAGCGAGAGGGACACCAGCTCTGCCAATGACCGCAGTATAACCTTGCCCGTATTGCACTGCAATGAACGCCGCATGCCAAAGGAAGGCGAGCCGCCAGACCCGGAACCATCGCTGGATCAGCGAGAGAAGAGGATCGCAGGGCGGCAGGATCGGCAGAGACACTTGGTACCGGCGCCCCCGAAGAAGACGGATCTCCATGACCCTCAAGCGGATATGGGCGCAACACCAGGCGAAAACGAAGGCGCGTAACGCTGCGCAGCGGGAGCTCGAGCTCGGATCCTGATCTCAATTTTGACGGGGATTTGTTTCCCCGCCCAGCCCGCGGCCTAAATCGCGATATTCTAAGGGTTCGAAGTGTCTACCACCGCCACATCTACCGTAGCGTCCTCCCAATCGCGATCCCGGCGCCGCAGCCACACGCTGCTAGCCGACTACGCGGTGCTCTTCAAGCCGCGCGTCTCGCTGATGGTGATCATCACGGCTGCCTCGGGTTTCTATCTTGGTTCGTTGGCCTCCGGCATTTCACCCTTCCAGTTCGGTCTTTTAAAGGCCCTGTTCGGCATCGCGCTGGTCACCACTGGCTCCAGCGCCCTGAACCAGGCGGTAGAGCGCGGCACAGACCGCCGCATGCACCGCACTGCGGACCGGCCCATGGCGCAGCACCGCATCGGCCTGATCCACGGGCTGCTGGTGGGCTTTGTGTTGGTCTGCGGAGGGTCCATCTACCTGACCCTGGCCACCAACCCACTGACGGGTCTGCTTACCCTGCTGACAGCCGTGGGTTACATCGCCATCTACACCCCGCTCAAGCGGATAACCGCTTTGAACACCTTCATCGGGGCCTTTCCCGGGGCGCTGCCTCCGCTTATCGGCTGGACCGCAGCTCGAGGCGTGGTAGAGTGGCCGGCCGCAGCCCTCTTCTGCATCCTCTTCCTGTGGCAATTTCCCCACTTCATGGCCATTGGATGGATCTACCGCGAGGACTACGCACACGGGGGCGTCCGCCTGGCGTCCACGCAAGATCCCATCAGTGAAGCCGCTCGTTCCACGGCCCTGCAGGCGCTCTTTTACGCCTTGGTCCTGATTCCGGCGAGCCTGTGGCCAACCTGGCTCCACGTGACTGGCATTCCCTACGCGGCAGCCGCTATTGTTTTGGACGCCTGGTATCTTTCCGCAGCCATCGGTTTCATGAAGATCATGCGCTGTCCGGACGACCCCAGGAACCGGATCGCCGCGCGTAGATTGCTCCATGTTTCCGTAATCTATCTGCCCTTGCTTCTGCTGGCCATGACTCTCGATGCCAAGGGACGGCTCCTCTTCTGATTCTGAGTGCTCCTGCCCGTTGGGCTCTGCCAAACCGAGAGGAAAGAGAAAGACGATGTCAGAACTCACCGCACCCAACCCCAGTTACCGCACGCCTCCCTCGATCATCGCCGCCATCATCGGGGTCAGCGCTGTTGCGTCCCTTTTCCTTGCCTGGCTGGTGTACTACCACGCACCCATCGACGCCTCCGGAACGCGCCTTACCTTTCTTCCCGCCGTGGATGCCGTGCTGAACGCACTCTGCGCCATCTTTCTGATCAACGGCTTCCGCTCCATCCGGAACCGCAGAATCGAGGCGCATCGCAATAGCATGTTTGCCGCCTTCATCGTCTCCAGCGCCTTTCTGGCCGCTTACATCGCCAACCACATTCTGCACGGCGACATGCTCTTCCCCACGGCCCATCCCACCGCGCGGCTGATCTATCTGTGGGCGCTGCTGCTCCCCCACATCCTTTTGGCAACGATCGCTCTTCCCCTCATCCTGATCACCTTTTTTCTATCCCTCACCGGCCGCTTTCCAGCGCACCGCAAACTGGCTCGATGGACCTTCCCCATTTGGCTTTATGTCTCCGTGAGTGGCGTGGCAGTCTACGCGATGCTGGCCGCCTATCGCTGACAAGGATCCCCTCCGCCGTTCATCCTGCCTCAGCCCTCTTAGACTCCCATGCAGCCAGACACCCGCAAGCTTCTTGTCACCGGCGCCTCCATACTGATCGTTGGAGCCCTGGCGATCCTGCTGATGTTAACCGTCTTTGGAGGAGTTTCCCGCCAGGGCCCGCACACCAACAGCGGCTGGCTCGCTCTGATTCTGGCTCTGGGCTGCCTGCCCACCAGCATCTTCACGCTGCTGCTCGGGGTGGCGAAACTCGCCGGCGATCTTAGTCGGCAGCGCAGGGATACGGGCTCTCACTGATAGCTTGCGATCCGCGTGCCAGCCGCCTACTTGGCCGGCAGCGCCACCATCACGCCGCCCTCCCCATACAAGCGATTCTCTCCGCGCGGCAGCTTCAAAGCAGAACCACTTCCTAAATCGCGCGCATAGATCTCGCCGTAGTTGCCCGTGGCGGCGATCATGTGAACCACCCAGTCATTCTGCAGGCCCAAAGCCGCACCCATCTGGCGCGACCCCCCAAGCAGGAACCACCGCAGTGGATCCGTTGCGGAAGCAGACCCCTGCCCAGGAGCGGAGCCCTCACCCTGCAAGACCTGCGCGCTCATTGCAGCGACGTTGGACCGCGTCACGCCACTCTCCTCAGCCTGCACTAACGCCTCCACCACCCAGTCCACAATCTCCGCCCACTGCGGATCTCCACTGCGTACGGCGACAGCCAGCGGATCCTTCGAGATCACCGCGGTCAGCAGCCGCGCCGGCCGGCCGTGGCCGTCCATCAACTCCCTCGTTGCGGCCAGGCGCGTCCTGTCGCCGGCCAGCGCCGCGCAGTTCCCGGTAGCGAAGGCGGCTTCCATCTCTCCCTCCTCCTGGAAGGGAAAAGGCACATAGTCCAGACGCTCTCGAGCAAACCACGAGCGCACGCTTTGCTCCGTGTTCGTCTCCGCGGTGAAGCAGACCTTCTTCCCACTCAACTGCCGCGCTTGCATCACCGGACTATGGGCATGCACCAGGAACCCCACGCCATCCCACAGCACGGGCGAGGTAAACCGCAGATGGGTTCCCACCAGGTGGGTAAAGTCATCGGTCAAGGTCGGAATCATCTGCACCGCGCCGGATTGCAGTCCCGCCATGCTGGTGCGGTCGTCGGGATAGTTCACAACCTGAATCCGCGCTCGCTCGCCCAGTACTGCCACCGCGGCGGCCCTGCAAAGATCCGCATCAAAGGCTGCGCGGCCGCCATGCTCGTCAGAGGTGGAGTATTCCGGCTCCTCCTGGTCGATACCACAGGCCAGCGTTCCCGCTGTGCGCACGCGCTCCAGCGTAGAGCCTGGCGCGGCACGGCCAGCCGGCACAACGCCGGCAGCCGCCGCCTGGCCGAGGGCCGCCACAGCCGTCGCGGCCAGAACAGCTAAGGCGGCGTACTTCGTCCCGCTTCGCACTACGGTGTCCATCCCGCAAGCGTGGGTATACCCGGGGTAGAGTCTGGGCGCGGATTGAAGTCTTTGGGAACGGGATTGGGCCGCCCGCTGTCTGTGGGCTTGATCTGCAACACACGGCAGCCCTCTCCGTGGTCATGGGGAAAGGCATTGATCTCACTCGACGGAATCTCAGCATAGGCTGCACTGAGGGGCGGGCGCTTTCCTTCCAGCCGCAGCACATCAAAGCCGGAACTCATATCTCCCACACCCGGAACGTGATCATCGGCGGGGCCAAGGTACAGTTGGCCAAGCCTCTCTTTGCCCAGTTCGCGTCCCTTTACCTCATCGGGAAGATCGGCCAGCGGGATCAGGCCAAACAGTTCATCCACAAACTTGATCACCGAACTATGCTCGGTGGGCACGTGAGAGACTGCATGGGCCACCGCATAGGGAGAGATCAGAATCGCCGGAATCCGCGGCCCCTGCTCCAAGGGCAGACCAGAGGCATCATGCGAGCGCACCCGTGGCCGAACATGGTCATACTCTCCATCCGACTCGTCGTAGGTAATGATGATCGCACTCTGGCTCCAATAAGGGCTTTCGGCGATGGCGTTGATCTCCTGGGCCAGCAGCGCTTCGCTGATCTGCGAATCCGAGTACCCCGGATGATCGTCGTTGCCAAAGAACACCTTGGCCAGCCGGGGATTTGGATCCTGCGGATGCCATCCCTCGATGTTGCCATACCCTCCACGGACATAGAAGACTCCCGAGGCTGGCAGCCGCCGACCCTGGATGTCCCTGAAAAAGTCGCTCAAACCATGCAGATGCTTCGTAGCCACAGGATTGTTCGCCACATAGCCGAAGTACTGTGGCGCATCGTGGTGAGCTACATAACCATCGTGGGTGGTCTTTCCCTGGGGATCGTTCCTCTCATGGTCATACCCCTGCTGATACCAGCCCCAGTTCACCGCAGCCACTCCATGCCCGGCGATCTTCGCAATATCCTCCTGGACGTCCGGCAGGTCAAAGGTTGGGTCATCATCGGCCGCAGTTGTCTTCTTAATGGATTTGCCCATAAACGACAGTGGCAGACTGGCAAAGGTGAGATTCTTTGATATCCCGCCAAAGGGATGCGTCGCCTGGGGTTGGTGCAAGCGGTCCTGGGTGTCCAGCATCGAACCCCAGTAAGGCTGCGCGTCGGAGACCATCGGCACGACGGCGCCGCGCCCCTGGCCACCCTCGGCTGCTTGATCCGGGTGCAGCATCCACTGCGTCTCTCCAGCCTGCCCAGCGATCATCGCAATGGCATTCGGGGTGGATGGCCCCACAACCGTATCCATAAAGTGGTCAAAGAGCGTGAACCGGTCTGCATACCGCCATAAAAAGGGCGCCGTATCACAGTCCACATGGCTCATCACCAACTCGCCGAACTGCTTGCGCTCGAGGGTTGGAGCCGCCGAGGGCCGGCCATCGGTGATGGTGACGCCCTCTTCCGTCAGAGCGTAGGCGGAGTTCTGCGCAATGCCGTTGGCGTCCATCGCCATCTTCCGGGCAATCGCTACATGGGAGTGGTTCACCGACGCCATATCGGCCGGATACAACGGCACAGTCCGCCCCTGGTCATTGATCACGGCCGCAGGAATCCGGAATGGCGTCACGGTTCCCAACGTTCCGTCAGTGTTAACAATGGTCTGTGAAAATCCTGCAACCTCCGCCGAGCTTTTCGGCCCATCCGGTCCTGCAAACAAGCCGTCGGCTCCGGGGTAGGTTCCAAAGTAAAAATCGAACGAGCGGTTCTCCTGGAACAACACAAACACATACTTGATGTGGCTACGGATCAGCCGCATCTTCTCCTGCGGAGAGATCTCTGGCTCCGCAGCCGGGTCAATCACATGCGCCTGCACCAAAGGGCTGGAGGTTGGCGCGATCGTCACCATCTTCTTCCCGGGCATGGCTTCCGCAGTTCCCCCACCCAGCTTGGTGGCGCCCAAAGCCTGCTTCTCCGCAGGCGCTTGCTGGGCGGACGCCATCCCCAGCCCACAGCTCACGATGCACGCCATGCACGCCAGGGAACGCTGCAAGAACTTCGAACTCCACATGTCGCTCACTCTCCCGTCTTGCCGATGAGACCACAGAGCGAACCTTCGCCGTGGCCGCTTTCAGGATACGTTAGCCACCGTTCCTGGCGAACCCAAACGCCTTGGCCGCACGCGCTGGCCGCTACCTTTCCGGCGCCGCGAGAAGATGCCTGTGCATCTTCTCCTGGTGTCGGCTTCCCATTCCGGAAGCATACAGAGGGATTGTGAAGGTTGTGCGTTACGTTCCATGTCACGCCCTGCCGATCTGCAGCCTTTCGATCGCGCCGGTACTACCCCTGCAAAGAGATTGTTGAGCCAGTGGAGTCCCGGGACGCAGGTCAGAGCCCCCAGCCCCAAAGCAGCTATAGCTCCGGCGGACCTCGGATCCAACGAGGTTGTACCCTTATAGTATGATTCCGTTTGTATTGGTCCGGTCTTTGCGGTACTCCGTTCTGTTGCCGGGCCGCCTTGGGCGCCGTTTTCGGCCGACATCCGCTGTACAGCCGCAGAGGACGCCAAAGAAGAGGCAGTTCCATTAAACTCGTCCTATAACCTTTCCCCCCATCAACGAAACGGAGCAGTTTCATGGCAAAGGGCGTCAACAAAGTTTTTCTCCTGGGTAATGTCGGCAAAGATCCTGAGATCCGAACCACTGCCAACGGCATGACGGTGGCAACCTTCTCGCTGGCCACGGCGGAGCGCGCGAAAGACGCCCAGGGTAACTGGACGGACAAGACCGAGTGGCACAATCTGGTCACCTTCCAGCGCACGGCGGAGATCGTCCGCGACTACGTCAAAAAAGGCACCCAGATCTTCGTCGAAGGCAAGATCCAGACCCGTTCCTGGGACGACAAAGAATCCGGCCAAAAGAAGTACCGCACGGAGATCCTGGTCAACGAACTCTCCCTGCTGGGAGGCGGTGCTGGGCGAAGTGGAAGCGAGGGCGGCAGCGCCGCGTCCTCCGGCGCCCGCTCTTCATCCACCGGCGCTGCTGTGGCGGCAGGCGATTACGCTGACCAGGGCATAACGGACGAAGACATACCGTTCTGACCTGGGCATGGGCTCTCCATGGGCTCCAGGGTTGTCGAATTGTGCAAAGGGCAGCTCAATATGCGCTCGGCCGGCCGGCAGAATACCGCTGGGCTGCCGAGCGGAATGCCCCAGGGCTACCAAGCCATGGCCGCGTGGCTGGCAAGCCATGAAGGCGGTGGAGAGCGATAAGAACCGTGACCAAGGATTCATTCCACTTCCTCAACCATCTCAACCATCTCTTCCAAGCCCTGCTGTAATCGTCCCTCCCCGGAGCTTTGTCCTTTCTTCATGCGCTTGTTTCGATCATCCAACGTATTCTTCCTGGCTTTTGGCTGGGGTGTGATCTGGGTGCTCTTCCAGGCCACGGGCACAGCCGGGGCGCAGCGCCACGATATGGGGTCCTCCCCACCCACCGCACCTCCTCCCAAGCCTGAAATTCCCCATACGGTTCTGGCCGCGCCACCCAGCCTGGGTTCTCTTGCCTTCCTGACCGACAACGTCCCGGTCTCTGCTCCGCAAACCCTGGCAGCGCAGTTGCGCAGCTCCGACGACCTTACCCGCGCAGGCGCATTGGTGGGCGTGGGAGCTCCGGCCTGGTACCTGGAACAAGGCGCCATCCCCACCCCTCGCTCCATCCACCTTGATGTTCTCCCGCTGGGTGACTCAAGGGAGATGGATGCCATCCTTACCGTTGAACTGGACCATCACATCGTCAGCGCCGTCCTGATACCGGAAGAGCCCCCGATACAAGCACCAGCCCAAGCAAAATCAACGGACAAGGACCAGCCGCCAGACCCGGCTCCGTGGCGCCGGATCGCGACCCTTACCTATCCAACCAACTTTGACAACCCCGCCACCACACCTGGGAAGTTCCTGCGTGCGGAGCGCTCGCTGCTCAATTCGCTCCGCTACACAGCAGTCTTCCACACGACCGCCAACG
>DAHXNO010000034.1 GCA_027365345.1 Granulicella sp. | reverse complement strand
TTCATGACGATAGGCAACAAGGTCAGGGGCGAACACGTGAGTGACATGATAGCGGCATCGCACGTAGACAACACCACGCGGCCGCAGATACTCGGGAAGGAGAACACGCTCTACAGAAAGCTGATAGAGGGGGTCAGGAAGTGCACATCTGTGCGTGTGGGCTCTCAGGCAATAAACCATATTGTGATGGCACACACAAGAAAACTCTGGACGAAAAGGACCAGACATTCATGTACGATAAGGAACCTCCGAAGCGCCGGGCCAGCTCTGCCTTCTGCTCAACGCCCGCAACTCTCGCCGTGGTCACCAGTACCACCTCGGCCGCTCCTGCCTCTTTCGACCCCCAGGTTGGGAAACGCTCCCCTGTCTCGGCATCCACCACCACGGTAGCCTCCAGAACCGTGCCCGCTGCCAAACCAGGCGCGCACCCCCCCGCCAAGCCAGTGGAGACAAGTATTTCTACATCGCCTGCGGCCATTGCGGCCTCCACGGCCACCTTCGCCCGTTCAGCCCCCATCCCTGCGGCTGCCACCACAGCCTCCTCCAGCCGGTAGAGCCAAACCCCGCGCTTCGTCCAACCCTCATCCCTCTTCACCCCGCGCACCAAGCGAGTTACCTCGCGCGGTAACGCAGCGATAATGGCATGTCTCGGCCTGCTCCCATCAGCATTCATTCGCCTCCTCATCATAATGGCAGCCCCCATTAAAATGAGGGTCGCCCCTCATCCGTCCACATCCGGGGCTCTCACATCCGGAACATCCTCATCACGAAAACGGCGAAGGACGCTGCCGCATCCCCAAGGCGAGCAACTCTGTCCCACGCAACGTCCCTGCACGTGCACCCCCACCCCGCCAATGACATCTCGGATGGCATCCCCCATAACCTGCCCGACGCACCCTGGCAGGCGATGCCACACAGCCGTATCACCTGGCCTGCTCAGGAAGTTGCGAAACCTCACGCGAACTCAAACAAACGGCTGCAAATAAACCACTTGCCAGCTTCTCCTAAACCACTTGCCAGCTTCTCCGCGAAACGATTTGCTTGGCGGACCTCTTCACGATGGCGTCGCTTGCTCTCCGCGACCCTCTCTTCGGTCAGGTCTTCGGAGCCCTCAGCCGCAAACTCGCCTGAATCGTATCGCCGCCCCGCCCCGGCAGGAAATCGGTCTCTGCCAGAAGAGTTCCTCCCCGGTTGACAGAGAGCCTCTCCAAAGCAGATATTAGGCAATGCACAATCGTTTGCGGGAACTTGCTGCCCAGGCGCTCGGCTCGCCACCTTCGCCGGATGGCCTTCCTGAGAATTGCCCGGCCGTTCTCCAGGGGGTTCGCACAGAGTTTGTTCCTAGACCACAGGAGTGTCTTCCATGTACCACTTGTTTCGCTGCTCTCTCTTCGCTTTGCTTCTGGCCTTGCCCCTCGGTTCCACTCTGCGCGCTCAATCCACCCAGCACGTCACGATTGACGCTCAAGCCGCCACCACTCCGTTTCCTCACTTCTGGGAACAGATCTTCGGCTCCGGCCACGCCATCCTCAGCCTCCGCCAGTCCTATCGCAACGACATCCGTTCCGTCCACCAGGTCGCTGACTTCCGCTACGTTCGCTTCCACGGCATCCTCGACGACGAGGTCGGGCTCTATAACGAAGACCCGCACGGCAACCCTGTCTACAACTTTTCCTACATCGATCAGATCTACGATGGCCTCCTCCAGAACGGAGTTCGTCCCGTCGTTGAACTCAGCTTTATGCCCCGCAAGCTAGCCTTCAACCCTCTGGACCTCCACAGTTTCTGGTATCACCCGGATGTCTCTCCTCCCAAGAGCTGGGAACTATGGGATGACATGATCACCCACCTCGCCCAGCACCTGGTAGACCGCTATGGCATCCAGGAGGTCTCCCAATGGTACTTTGAGGTCTGGAATGAACCCAATATCGACTTCTGGGGTGGTGTTCCTCGTCAGCAGAGTTACTTTGATCTCTACGACCACACAGCCCGGGACCTCAAGCGCGTCAGCTCGCGCCTCCGCGTCGGGGGCCCGGCAACCGCCGCCGCCTCCTGGATACCGGCCTTCCTGGCCCACACCGCCTCCCTGCACGTTCCCGTCGACTTCGTCTCCACCCACGGCTACGCTGACGACACCGTCCAGAACCTCTTCCACACCGATCAGAACATCCCCGAGGACGACCGCGTTTGCGCGGCTGTCGCCAAAGTCCGCACACAGATTGACGCCTCGCCCATGCCCCACCTTCCTCTCCTCTGGACAGAGTGGAACGTCGTCGGAGCCGACAACGCACGCGACACCACCTACGTTGGCCCGGCGCTTGCCAACACCATTCGCCAGTGCGACGGCAAGGTCACCCAGATGTCCTTCTGGACCTTCGATGACGTCTTTGAAGAAAACGGTCCCATCTGGAAACCGTTGGATGGCGAGTTCGGCCTGATCGCCAAAGGCGGCATCTACAAGCCCAGCTATTATGCCTTTGGCCTGCTCCACCAGCTCGGAGATCGTCGCATCGCCATTAACTCGAACGATCTCATCGTAACCAGAACTGCTGGCGGCGGACTCGCTATCGCTGCCTGGAACCTGGTCGACCCAGGCCATCACGGCGGCACGCAGACCCTCGATCTCACCCTCCGCGGAGTTCCAGCGGATGCCTCCATCACCATCCAACGCGTGGACAACAACCACGGTAACGTCCTGCCAAAGTACGCCGCCATGGGCAGCCCGGTTGATCCTACGCCAGCTCAAGTCGTCGAACTCAACCATGAAACTGCACTGGGAGCACCAGAGCAGACGCACCTGCACAACGGAGGGCTCACCCTCGCCATGAGTCCCAACACACTCTTGCTCATCAAGGTTCAGCCATGACAAACTCTCGCTCGATCTTCGTCCGCCCGAATCTCGCCCGGCACGCCGCCTCTGCTCTGGCAACGGAACTTCTCTTCCTCCTCGCAAGCGCTTCGCTCCCTCTCTCGGCGCATGCGCAAGGGAAGCTCCCGGTGTCTCCTCCCGCTGACGCTCCAGTTCGGCTGGTCATCGATGCGAATGCGCCCACCACGCCCTTTCCTCACTTCTGGGAACAAACCTTTGGCTCTGGCCACGCCCTCCTCGCCCTTCGCTCCTCCTATCGGGAAGATCTTCACACCGTCAAGCTGGCCACCAACTTTCATTCCATCCGCTTCCACGGCATCCTGGACGACGAAGTGGGCCTCTACGATCCTGGACGCACGACGCAAAACCCGGGCCTCGCCGCGCAGGCCGCCCATGACGCCTCGGTCTACAACTTCTTCTACGTCGATGAGATCTACGATGGCCTCTTGGCCGAGCACGTCAAGCCCTTCGTCGAACTCAGCTTCATGCCCGGGAAGATGGCCGCCAACCCCTCTCTGCTCCAGGCCTTCTCCTACCACCCCATCGTCTCCCCGCCCAAGGACTACACCCTTTGGGACAACATGATCAAAGCCCTGGCCACCCACCTCATCGACCGTTACGGACTGGACGAGGTCTCTACCTGGAAGTTCGAGGTCTGGAACGAACCCAACCTGGACTTCTGGGGTGGCCGTCCTCACCAGCAGACCTACTTTGAGCTCTACGACCACACCGCGCGCGCCCTCAAATCCGTCTCTCCGCGCCTTCAGGTCGGCGGTCCCGCAACCGCTCAGGCCGCATGGATCACACCCTTCCTCGCCTGGGTCAACGCCCACCACACGCCGATCGACTTCGTCTCCACCCACGTCTATGGCAACGACACGGCGCAGAACGTCTTTCACACGCAGGAGGACATTCCCCGCAGCCTGATGGTCTATCGCGCCGTCAGCATGGTGCACCAGCAGATCCTGCACTCTCCCTACCCCCATCTTCCCCTCATCTTCTCGGAGTACAACGCCAGCTACTCCAACGAACCGAACGTCACCGACTCGGTCTACATGGGTCCATGGCTGGCCAATACCATCCGCCTCTGCGACGGTCTTACCCAGAGCATGGACTACTGGGACTTCTCCGACGTCTTTGAGGAACAGGGCGTAGTTCACACACCCTTTTACGGCGGCTTTGGACTGATCGCGGCCGAACACATTCCAAAGCCTGCGCTCAATGCCTTTCGCGCCCTCCACCAACTCGGCGATCGCCGCCTTCGCGTCGACTCCGACTCCGCCCTCGCCACCCGAACGGAGGATGGTCACCTCGTGCTGGCCCTGTGGAACTACGCTCCACCCACCGGCTCTGGACCCACCTATACCTGGCCCAAAGGACCGGCAGGTCCCCCCAAAACCTTCCACCTAACCATCCGCAACGTAGCGCCCAATGCCGAAGTCGACGTTCTTCGCGTCGATCCGGATCACGGCAACGTCCTCAAGACCTTTGACGCCATGGGCCGTCCACCCGGAGACCTCAGTCCCGCCCAGGTCGCTCAACTCCGCGCCGCCGGAGCCATGGCCCCCGCCGAGCACGATCACCTGCAAAACGGCACACTCAGCCTCACCGTCCCCGCGCATGGCCTGGCGGTTATACTCGTCGGCAGATGAGCGCCGCCTTTCTTCGAAGGTTGCGAACATCCTGGAAGAGAGGTGATCGCACCATGCAACGGCGTGACTGTCTCAAGCTACTGGCCGGCGCAGCGCTCCTGCCCGGCCTCAGCACGCTCACCCCAAGCGCTTCGGCGCAAACCGCAACTTCAACCTCGCCCGATCTCCATCTCACCCCCGAAGAGCCGGTCTCCTACACCCTCACCCCAGCAGACGATGCCTTTCTCGACGAGATGGAGCGCCGTGCCTGCCTTTACTTCATCGAACAGGCTGGCCCTGCCACCGGCCAGGTTCTCGATCGCGCCACCAACCACTCCAACGGACAGCTCGATCCCCGTCCCATGGCCTCCATCGCCGCCACCGGCTTTGGCCTCACCGCGCTTTGCATCGCGGACCATCGCGGCTACCACCCCCGCGCCCAACTCCTGGAGCAGGTGCGCCGCACCCTGCGCTTCCACGCCCAGACCCTGCCCAACGTCCACGGCTTTTACTACCACTTCAACGACGTCCACACCGGCGCGCGCTTCAGAGATGTCGAACTCTCCTCCATCGACACCTCCCTTCTGCTCTGCGGCGTGCTCACCACCCGCGCTCACTTCCACAACGACGCTGAGATTCACCACCTCGCCACGCTGATCTACAACCGGATCGACTGGCCCTGGATGCTGAACGGACCCGTGAATGGCAGCGCTACCTTCTCCATGGGCTGGAAACCAGAGTCCGGCTTTCTCTCCGCTCGCTGGAAGGCCTACTGCGAACTCATGATGATCTACCTGCTGGCCATCGGTTCACCCACTCACCCCATCCCTGCCGCCTGTTGGTACGCCTGGTCCCGTCCCGTCATCCACTATGACGGATTCACCTACATCAGCGGAAACGATCCTATCTTCACCGAACAATATAGCCAGGCGTGGTTTGACTTCCGTCACCAGCGCGACCGCTACGCCAACTACTTCACCAACTCCATCACCGCCACTCGGGCGCATCAGGCATTCTGTCTCTCGCTGGGCAAGCCCTACTCACGCGGCTACTGGGGTATCAGCGCTTCAGACTCAGCCCACGGCTACACCGCCTGGGGAGGTCCAAACGTTCAGGGCCAGGGCTTCGGTGGCATCGACGGCTCGGTCGTGCCCAACGCCACCGCCGGTTCGCTGCCCTTCCTTCCCAAGGCATGTCTGCGCGTCCAGCAATCTCTCAAGGCCAACTTCGGCGACAAAGCCTGGGGTCGCTATGGGTTCTGCGACGCCTTTCACCCTCAGGCCAACTGGTATGACCCGGACGTTCTGGGCATCGACCTGGGAATCAGCCTCCTGATGGCTGAAAACCTTCGCTCCGGCTTTGTCTGGGAGACCTTCTCACGCAACCCGGAAGTCTCCGCCGCCATGCGGCGCGCCGGATTCCACCCCACGCAGTAGAGCACCCCTGTAGGTCCCACCGCAACCCGCCGTAGATCCATCTACCCGCCGGGGCCCGAGGAACAGTCAAAATCAATGCTCGCTCTCCCACCACGCGCGCAGCACCATGCCCTCTTCGCGTACCCCATCTATCGGAAGATCACTCCACCTTTGTCAAACGATGGCAGGCTCATGCCAAACAAGATAGAAAAACCATACGCCCGGTCCTGGGACTGGTTGCGCCGCAATGTCGCCAGCTTCTATCTCTCCTCCCGCACCGAGTAGCAGAAAGCGTTTCGCTATCGCTTGGTCTTGGCCTTGCCTGCGGGCTTTGTCTTGGTCTTGACCACCGGCTTGCTCGTCTTGCCGGATGTAGGCTTAGCCGCCGTCTTCTTCTTGGCCGCCGGAGTTGCCCCAACTTTCTTCCGTTGCGCGGACCCCTTTTGGGCCGCTGCCGTCTTGCTGACAATCTCTTTCCCCACCGCTTTCTTCTTGGAAGCTGCCTGCGCCGGCCTTTTCGCTGCGGTACCCTTTGCCGCTGGTTTGGCTACAACCTTCTTCGCCGCATCTTTCACGACGGCATTCTTCGCCGCTGGCTTCGCGGCAGGCTTGCTCGCTGGCGTTGTCGCAACGGCTGGCTTGGCCGCATTCTTCTTCACCGCAGTCGAAACCGCTGGCGTTGTCGCAACCGTTGGCTTTGCCGCAACCTTCTTCATCGCAGACGTAGCGGAGGTCTTCCCCTCGGGCCGCGCATCCGCAGCGGCCTTTCCCTCAGGCTCAACCTTGCCCCCAGCCGGAACCCCAGCCGCAGCTCCCGACGCCGCCCCGCTTTCTTCACTTGCGGAGGCCGCCAGACTCATCGCGTGTCCAGCTTCGTCCAGTTTCTTGCCGCGCGCCTTCGTCACCTTCGCTTCACGTTTTACGGTCTTGCGGCGCAGGGTCACAGGCGCCACCGGAGCTGGCGGAGAGTAGGGCTCCAGATACTCTCGGATCGCCTCCGGAGTCTCCAGCTTGCCGTCCATCACCGCATAGAAGAGCTTCTCCACAAGTTCGCCGTACACCGGCAGAGCCGGGGTGATCCTCATCTCCTGCATCACCTGATAGGGAATCTTCTGCCGCGCCTGCGACCACTCGTTGAAGAAAGCCTCAAAGCGCTCCTTCACCGCAGCGCTCTTGGTGCTATAGGCCAGCCACAATACCGCCTCCGGCTTGGCTGCAAACAGCATCTTCCAGGCATCCGATGGCGCGGCAGCGCCCTTACTCGTGAAGAGCGTCGCCAATGCCTTGGTATCCGCCTCCAGAGCGGCAATCTGTTCTGCAAATCCAGGCCGGGCAAAGGCCGCCTTGATCGACGCAACCTCCTTCGGCGCCAGCTTCGCGGTCAGCAGCGGAAAGTATGCAGCCGAAGGGTCCGGAAAGATCCCCATCGACTCCAGCCGTCCCACCATATCCCGCAGCCGCTCCAACTCCGGCTCATTCACCTTGTCGGAGCCCCACGCCGACGACAGAACCTTGGCCCACCCCTCAGCCTCCAGCCGGCGAAGCACCCGCAGCGGGTCTTCCTCGTGGAAAACTTCTTCCAGTTCATAGCGTTGCAACCAAGGCTGAAGCACCGTCATCGCGTTCTCCGCCTTGGCGTTTTCGTACCTCTGCCGGGTCTTCTCTTCCATCTGCCAGCCTAGCCGCGCCGTCAATCGAACGGCCCGAATCATCCGCGATGGATCCTCCAAAAAACCATAATTGGAGACCAACCGCAACTCGCGATTCTCGATATCCGCCACCCCGTTCAACGGGTCCATCAATAGACCAAAGGATCCATCATTCAGCGACAAGGCCATCGCATTCGCTGTAAAGTCTCTGCGATGTAAATCATCCAGGATCGTCGCTGGCTTGTACACCGCCTTGCCCGGTTTCGGATAGCTCACCGTCAGCGTTGACCCCACCGACAAGCGCACACCCCCAGCAAAGGTGTAGTAGAAACACTGCGTCGCCTCGTCTTCCCCAATCAGAACGCCGCCCGCCTTCTGCAGCTCCTTGTTCAGCCTGCCGGCGTTACCCTGCACGGCCAGATCAAGGTCACGGATCGGAGCGCCGCTGGTCAGGTCCCGCACCGCTCCCCCTATCAGAAAAACGGTCATGGAGCGCGCTTTGGCGACTTGCCGAACACCTTCCAAAGCGGTTTGTTGAGCTGGAGTTAAGCGGGTTTGCAGCAGATAAATGTAGTCAGCCATAAAAGAGGGACTTCAAAAAAGGATGTACGTTGCTCCGGGCCGCCGCCATCATCCAGCGCCAACCCTAACTTGCTGCATTTGAAAGGCTTACAAAGTCGTAATCTAAGGACATCACACCTGATATTACACTGTTTTGAATCACTTGGCTACTCTTTTGCACTATGATGGTGGCATCAGCGGGGCCCGCTGTTCCTGCCATGGCGCCAGCTCACAAGAAGACCGTTCTTCGCTCGTTTGCCAACGTTCTCACTTGGGGGTACCTCCCTCCGATCGGCTTCCTGCGTGAAAATCAGGTCCAGCTTATGACGGTAGACGGACATTTAACTTCTATTCCAATCAACACTTTGAAGCGAATTTCTTATGTAAAAGATTTCAACCTGAATGACCGCTCCGATCCGGAGCGCATCGGCCGAATGGCCTTCCCCACCCGGCCCCGCGGCGATGGCCTCTGGCTTCGCCTCACCTTTCGCGATAACGAACTCCTGGAGGGTCTCTCCACCTTCGATATCGCCTTCATCGACTCTCTTCTCAATGAGCAGGGTCTCTTCCTTACCCCGCCGGATCCTCGCTCCAACACCCAGCGCCTCTTCCTTCCCCGCTCGGCTCTCACCAAAGTTGAAGTTCTCGGTTTCGTCACCGCTCCCTCGCGTCGTCCTTCGCTGCCGTCGGCCGCCTCCCAGCGCCATCCGCTCCCAGGCGCCCAGCCCAACCTGTTTGACCCGTAAACCCGAGTAGAATCTGATCTATGAAGCTCAGTGAGTTAGCAGAGGCTCTCGCAGCCACGCTGGTTCCCGGCCAAGGCCAGACCACGGAATCCGCCGCCGCCATCGTCATCGAAGGAGTCTCCGGCATCGAAGACGCCGGCCCTGCGCACATCACCTTTGTCGCTAACCCCAAGTACGCCTCCCTGGCTCATACCACTCAGGCGGGAGCGCTGATCGTCGAACCCGGCTTTGCCGCCCTCAAAACCCCCACCCTCCGCACCCCGAACCCCTACCTCGCCTGGTCCCGGGTCATCGGCCTCTTCCATCCTGCGCCCTCGTACCCGCCCGGCATCCACCCCAGCGCCGTCATTCACCCCAGCGCCACCATCGGAGCCCGCGCCCACATCGGAGCCTACGTCGTTATCGGCGCTCACTGCCAACTCGGCGAAGACGCCGTCCTGCTCCCCCATACCGTTCTCTACCCCGGTGTTCGGGCCGGCAACAGGCTCCTCGCCCACGCCCACTGCGTCATTCGAGAGAACTGCCAGTTGGGCGATGATGTCGTCTTGCAGAACGGAGCGGTCATCGGAGCCGACGGCTTCGGCTTTGCCAAAGACGACCAGGGCCGCTGGATCAAGATCATCCAATCAGGACCCGCCATTCTGGAAGACTCTGTCGAAATCCAGGCTAACGCCTGCGTTGACCGCGCCTCGGTTGGCGCAACCCGCATCGCGGCCGGGGTCAAGATCGACAACCTCGTCCAGGTAGGCCATGGCTCCTCGGTGGGTGAAAACACCCTTCTCTGCGCCCAGACCGGCCTCAGCGGTTCCACCATCGTGGGTAAAAACGTGATCCTGGCCGGCCAAGTCGGCGCGGCGGGGCACCTCACCATCGGCGACGGAGCCGTCGCCACCGCCCAGTCCGGCATCCCCTCCGACGTCCCTCCTGGAGCCGTCGTCAGCGGTTACCCTGCCACCGACAACCGAACCTGGCTGCGAACCGTCGCCGCGCTCGCCCGTCTGCCTGATCTTCTCAAGCGCGTGGCTGCCCTGGAAAAGCGGCTCTCCTCCAAATCCGGCCCGGCATAAGCTGAACCCCACCGAGTCAGGTGAACTGCTACGCTTATCCCATGAGGCTCTCCGCCCCTGGCGCATGCTCGCACCCTCGGATCCCTGCGGACGCGAGGGTGTCGGCTGCAAAACTTCTCCGCCCTGCTCTCGCGGCAGCCCTCACGCTCCTTCTGGCCTGCGCTTCGGCGTCCCTCACAGGCTGCCACTCCCCCTACGTTTCGATGACCGTCCACAACGCCTGCGCACAGCCCATCTCATTGATCGAGGTCGACTACCCTGACGCGAGTTTTGGGATCGACACCCTCGCCGCCGGAGCCAGCTATCAATACAACTTTCAGATTCTGGGCGACGGCCCCGCCAAGATCTCCTGGACGGATGCCGCCCGGCACAGCCATACCTCCCTTGGGCCCACGCTGCATCAAGGCCAACAGGGCCTCTTCCAGGCCACCATCAGCGGCTCGGTGGCCACCTGGCAGTCCAAACTTCGATCCAACTGAGGCCGCCTGTCTCGCCACCTCTCCGCAGCCCTTTTCCTTGAGGCCTTTGCAGTAGACTCCAATCGTGAGCCACCCAACAACCAACCTCTCGCATCCCGGCCTCTTCATCACCTTTGAGGGTCTCGATGGCTCGGGTAAGACCACCCAGCTCCGGCTTCTAGGGGACGCGCTTCAAACGGGCGGACATCGCATCGTCACCCTTCGCCAGCCCGGCGGCACACCCCTCGGGGATCGTATCCGCTCCATTCTGCTGGACTCACGCAGCGATGCTGACCTGGGAGCCATCATTCCTGAGGCCGAGATGGCCCTGATGTTCGCCGATCGCGCCCAAAGCCTGCGCCGGATCATCCTGCCGGCGCTCGCAGCCGGATCCATCGTCCTTTGCGACCGCTATACCGACTCCTCGGAGGCCTACCAGGGAGCCGGCCGTGGTCTCGGCTCAGACCGCATCCTCACCCTGCATCGAGCGGTCTGCAACAACGTCCTGCCTGACCTGACCATTCTTCTCCTCCCACCCCTCTCCACCTCGCTGCGCCGCGCCCGTGGACGCAATGACCGAACCGCCCGCCGTCTGGGCGCCGATGAGAACCGCTTCGAACGTGAGGACGACCAGTTCTACAACCGTGTCTACAAGCAATACTGCGAGATCGCAGAGCGTGACTCTGGCCGCGTCGTCGTCTTCCCCGGAGAAGCCCCGATCGCCACCCTCCATCAGCGTATTCTCGATGTGGTGCGGCAGCGCCTTGCCGCCGCCGGGCTCGCCGGCCCGCCTTAAGCCCACACCCAAGCCGAACCCGCCCAGAACGAAGAGGACCGTGACGCGCCCCATCATCGGCGCTCTGTGCAGTGTCCAAAAACAGCCGGATCCAGCCCAAGACTATTTCGGGCTGAAAGATGTCGCGTGTGCCGCATCTTCGCTGTTCTTCTATGCCGGATCCATAAAGAAAACTCCCAAGCAAGAGGAGAAGGCCGCGAAACCGGCTGTAATAGGATGAGAAGCTTTCACCATCTCAGGCCAAACGAACGCCATGGATGCGCAAGGCTTCCAGAAAATCCAGATCGTCCACGGAGAGATCCTCTGATTTGGGATTCTCCAGCGGGAACGGCTCGAAGATCGCCCAGTTCTCCAGCGAGTGACCGTAGCGCGAGCGATAGAAAGCACCCGCAAATCCCATGCGGTAGGCTTGCCTTGAAGCAAGTTGTGTGATCCTCCGCGGCTCGGCCCTCTCCAGCATACTCATATCGACGTCACGAATGCCAAGCCGCAACGCTTCCGCCGCCAGTGTCCTGCGCAACAGTCCAACCCACGCCGCCGCATAGATGTCGGCAAAGATACCATGGAGCGTTGCCTCGCCCATCATCCTGCCCGCAAGCCATTCACGTGGCAGTGTTCCCAAAGGAAGAAAATCGTTTTCACCGTCAGTCCCATTTAGTTCCGCAAGCAAGGTTAAATCAGGACGGAAGCGGGCCAGCGTTTCGATGAAACAAGCCAAACGCTGCGACGACGCATCGAGGACACGATAGTATCCATCCGGATCATCGAAACGATTGCCAAATGTGCCGTCGCTCTGCGCCAGCAACCAGTCAGGCGGCTGCCACGCATCGGGGCGTCGGCCAGGACGAAAGACAGGCCCTTCAGCCCGAAGGCTATCAACTTCCAAAGGCCTATCCTCCGGCCAGAAACGCGCGGGCGGCGCTCAGAATGGCTGGCGCCACCGCATCAATCTCATTTTCGCGCAGCAGGCGCAGCGGCACTCTGTCTCCTAGTTCCGGATTCACGCCCGTCAGCCAGGCCTGCACAACGGCTGGCGTATCGTGTTCGCTCAAGGTGCGCACCACCTGAAAGGCGAACCGTAGACGGCTCTCCGCGTCGCCATAGATCTCACCGCCGGCAATCCAGCGATCAACGGCGCGCGTATCCTTCACGCCACCGATATACGCGGTCAGTTTCCGCCCAACGATCTCAACCAGCTTCTCAACGACCTTCGCAGCGGAAAGTCGCAGAGCCTCCCGGTGGGCAAATAGATCCGGCTTGGGGAGCGATGCGGTCGCCAGTGTTGCCATAGCGCCCTCCTTGTGGTGTATCCATAAAGATTATCTCATAAATCTCCATGCAATATCGTTTAAATCACACTCAAGTACCTATCCCTTCGACTTCCGCAAGCGCTGAATCCCCGTATATCTCTGATTCCATTAGGAAGCCACAAGCGGCTCGGGCGCCACTTGCAGATCGGCCGCGCAACCGATGCGATCTTGAACCCCTCCGGCGCGGCAAAGGACCGCGCCCCTGCGCAGAGTCTCCGCTTAGATGGGGCCGCCCAACGCCCTGCGAAAGCCCTCGATCTCGGCCGTCATACGCTGGCCGACGGGCCGAGCACGCCCCCACTCAGTCCGTCAGTCCGATCCATGGTGACGCCCCGGCGGGAGCGCACACTCGGCCAGGCTGGGAATCACCATCGGCGCGCCACGGGATTCAGTCGCACGCCCGTCTCCCCGAAGCGGCAGAGGCAGCGGCCCTGCCCAAAACAGCTACAGCTCTACGCGTGCAGCGGCGCTTGACCGATAAGCTGGAGGAACTGGAGGCTCGCATCCAGGCGCGCAATCAGAAGGTGCAACAGCAATCCCTGTGCAAGCCGGAGGCGGGCTTGCATCAGATCCAGCTCTGGGCGCAAAGGCACAAGCTCGGAGAATTGATCCAGCTTCGTCTGGAGGGCGGCCAGATCGTCATGGAGCCTCAACCGCAGGGCGTCGCCAGGCATCTGGAACTGGCTGGCTACTATGGGATCACCACCGATGTTGCTGCTGCCGGCATGGATGCTCGGCAGGTGCATGACAGCTATATGGCGCTGCAAAAGGTGGAGCCGGATTTTCGCGCCATGAAGACCGGCGCGCTGGAGGTACAGCCCATCTTCCTGCAGAAGGCCAGCCGGACCAGAGCCCATGTCTTCTGCTGCATGTTGGCGCTGAAGCTGGTGCGGGAGATGGAGATGGAGCAACGGCTGCGCGCCACCTTTGCAACCACCGGAGACAATCCTCACACCATCACGCTGCCCGATGCCATGGCCGCCCTCAGCCGCTTGTGCCTGTTGCATTACCCAACAAACAAGAGTGGAGAAGTGGTGACCAAGCTTCCCCACCCCAATGAGGCCCAGAGGCAGATCTTGCAAGCCCTGCCTGTCAGCTTACCCAGAATGTAGGCAGACACTGCCGCATTCGCGGATAGGCACACCCCCCAACTCTTCAATCACTTGCGAGCGGATTTACGCTTCTTTCGAAAAGGAAGTTCCGTCAGATGAACAACCCTCAGCCCGCTTCAGGATTGGAATGAATCTTCTGGATGATATTGTCAACAACTAATTGTTGATAAATATTTTATATTTTCACTCCCTAAATCCAGCAAACCTCGCCGACAGCGTCCGCAAGCCTTCCGCTATCTGCCGAACGGACTGCGGAAGCTTCCCGGTCAGCCACCCCATACATCCTCACGGAATCGACCTTTACCGCCCCACCAAGGGCGAAACGCTCCCTCAACCTTCCGTCATCTCTTCAACCTTTAATTTAGGTACCTTTCATTATCTCATTCTATGTAAACGTCTTAAGCGAAGGCCTTGGATCCATCCCCCAACCCAGC
>DAHXNO010000029.1 GCA_027365345.1 Granulicella sp. | reverse complement strand
TTTCAAAAAGATCATGGGCTATCGCGATCTCTGGGCCCTGGACGCCATCCTCAATCCCTCTGCGACCGCCTGCCAAAAGACGGCGTAGTAACATCAACCTATCCGCCGCTCAACTTTCAACTACGCGCGGGACATCCTCCTTTTGATCTGCATATCAAGCCTGTTCTTAACGGAAATCCAAGGACTGCCTATGGCTTGATTGTAGCAGAAAGGGCATGAGCATACTTGAAAAAGCTTGCTCATTTAGTACTTTCTTGCGGTTGATTTCTACTTGACCTCGCGGCTGTAGCGAAGAGGCGGAACCCCGGCAGCTCTCCGAAAGACCCTGCTGAAATAACTTTGGTCGTTGAAGCCGCAGTCCAACGCGACATCAATCACATTGCTCTGCCCTGCAGCCAACAAACGCTTCGCTCGTTCTATCCGCTGGGCCAGAACGTACTGATGTGGAGAAACACCCGTTGAGGCTTTGAAGAGCCTCGCAAAATGGTAGGAACTCATGCCGGCAACGGTCGCAACCTCCGCCACTGACAACGGCTGCGACAGGTTGGCTGCGATGTATTCCACCACTCGGTCAAGCATTCGTTTGGGCAAGCCGCCCTTGGACGCTGCTTGCAAAGGCCGGTCGCCGCCATAATGCTGAACCAGATATTCAAAAAGTGACAGGCCCAGCAGCTCGCCATAGATGCGGCCAGATGGAAGACCGCTCCCCACCTCCACTTCAAGGTTGCGCACCAGCCGCTCCAACTGCGGGTCTTGAAAGTGCCAGCGAGACGGGATTTCAAGAAAGCGCCGTTCACTCTCATCTCCCATCATCTTCTTCATAACGGCGGGATCAAAAGACACCACCACGCGGCTGGACTTGCCGGCAAAGGCAGTCGAATCCCCTGTGCCCTGGCCGTGGAGCATCAGGCTTGAAGCCCGCATCGTCTCCGATCCGGACCTCCCTCCGCCACGCCAATGAACCCGCGTAACGCCCGCAGTCTGTAGGTGGAGACAATGCGTGGGATGGAAATGCTGTGAAACTTCCAAAACGGAAAACTGATGCCGCTCCGCCACAATTCCCGGCGCAATCACCGCCGCCAAATGTCCTGGGTCACTCGCGGCAATCATCGGCGTCGGCACGCCGGCTCTCGTGATCAGGATGCGCTCGCCACTCTCCGGCGGCACAAGGGACGTGATATCCCTCCGCAAACCTGCTTGTGCGTGGACGCGCCGAGCCATAAGATCCCCCCCTCTAAACTTCAATGCCGGGGAATTTGGGACATCTTCGTCATTTTACTGCGGCCAGCGCCCATGCAGCTTCCGCCGCCGCTCTCTGCTTCTGCCCGTTCCAAACGGCTACGAGCTTATCCCGCCCTATCTGTACGCTTAGCAGGACGCTCGTCAGCGCGCAAAACTCGCTCACCCCACCCCATCGGCAACCATCCACCCGCATCTCCAGCCGCCATGCCTGCGGAAATAGCCCACCGCCCGGCGCCACAGCGGCCAGATGTATCCCCATCCCTTAGCTGGGATTGGGAACGCGATGATGGCGATGATGATGAAGAACATGTTTGTCAATATCCGGCCAGAATTCGCGGAAGATGTTGGCCAGCGCATCCCGTCCCACCGCATACGCAAACTTCTCTGTGAAGTCCTCCGTCACTCCTTGCTCGTCCGGATAGTAGCTCAGCGAGATAGCCTGGGAGACGCCCCGGCCGAGCAGCTCTGCGGCGTTGAACGTATTCTTCCCTTGGTAATTCGGCGTAATCAGAACCCGCGTTGCGGCATACCATCCTCGCTTCCACACCCCTCCCACGCCCATCGCGTAGTAGCGCTCGTCCTCGTGCAGCATAATGGGCAGAATCGCGTACACCCAATAGTTGCCGTCCGTCTTATCAATGTCTCCTCGCCAGTAGTAGCGCCAGTAGCCATGCACGCCCTTGCCCAACGAGGGGTGGGCATCATCGCCCTCGGCCAGCAGGGAGGTGATGCCCACAAACACAAACGCCGAGTAGTCAAAGCTCTGCTGGCTCGCAATCACAAACGCTTCCCGGGTTGTAGGCGGCGGAACCGTTACCCCCGCGCTCACCGCCCGATAGTTGGGCATCAGGCCCAGGATCCGGCGCGGCTGCGGAAGCGGAAGCGGAGCGTCCGGCTTCGCCGGATTCTGTACGCCGGCCTTCGCCTCAGCCGCCTGCTGCTCGCTGGAACTCTGCGTCACCCCATTCTGTGGCAGCGGCGCATCCGGCAGATCGCCTGCACTGGCCATCTCCGGTCCGCCCTCCTGGCCTGACGTGTCGGACGTGGAGTACATGCTAGCTGCATTCGCCGTCCCGGAATCCGTCGGTCCAACCCCTGGCTGTTGCTGGGCGTCACTCCGCGCCGGCAAACATCCCAGGCTTACACCCGTCAACGCCAGCACAGTCAGTAGATACATCCTCAAGCGCATTCCTTCCCCTTCGCCGAACCCGTCACCCGGTCCAGCGTTTCTTCAACCCTTACCCTTGGTTCTCTTCGTGGGCAACCCAGTATCAGGGTCACTCAGCGCCATAATCCTCGCGGCTCCATCGCCGCACGCACCAAGCCAACAGAGCGCCATGGATCTACATCTCAATAAACCAGCAGACCAACCCTGCACTCCGAACCTCTTCTTCCAGCAACTTCCAAACCAAAGCTCTCCTCATCCATCCATTCACCGCAGGTATTCACCTCCTGCAAGCAAACCGCTCGCCACACGGAACCTACGCAAATGGGAACCTCGGGCAAGAAGATCGCTACCCGATGGAAAACCGCTCTGGAAGAAGATGACTCTCAGCTATAGACGCCATCTTCATCCCTGAAGTCGCGCTTCTTTCACAAAATCTGCGCACACCAGCCTCAAACCGTACGCCCCTTCACACCAGAATCTTGAAACCTTCGTCTCTCCATCCTGATCCTGACCTCTCCTGATCCTGAATCCCTCCCGACCCCGAATCCGTCCCAAACCCGGATCAAGGCCACGCCACGAAGCGCCGCATCCTCTCTATCCTTCTTCATCCCGCTCTACATGCCCTCTTCGCCGCACGCCTTGGCGTCGCCGCCGTCGCCGCCGTTCGCGCCGCGCTGCAAAACCTCCAGCAACATCGGCCCAGCCTGGGAGACACTGCCCGCGCCCAACGTCAGAATCATCTCGCCCGGCCGCGCCTCCGCAGCCAGCCGCTCCACACCCTCAGCCATCGACGCCGCATAGCTCACCTGCCCGCCCTTCTTCTCTCGTATCGCTGCCGCCAGCGCCTCTCCCGTAATCCCTGCCATCGGCTGCTCGCTGGCCGCATAGATATCCAGCACCTGCACCGCGTCCGCATCCCCAAACGCCGTGGCAAACTCCGCCATCAGGTCCCGCGTCCGGCTGTAGCGGTGCGGCTGGAACAGCACCAGCACCCGTCCATACCCGCACTCCCGCGCAGCCTGCAGCGTGGCCCGAATCTCCGTCGGATGGTGCCCGTAATCATCCATTACCGTCACCCCGCCTGCAACGCCGCGCACCTGGAACCGCCGGTCCACACCCCGAAAAGACGCCAGCCCTGCGGCGATCGCCTCCGCCCCCAGCCCAAGCTGTACCCCGATCGCGACGGCCGCCGTAGCATTCAGCACATTGTGCCGTCCCGGAACATGCAGCTCAAAGGATCCCAACACCTCGCCCCGCGCCTGCACCTCAAAGCGCGCGCGCGGCTTCTCGGCGCTCAAACCATCCCCGCAAGGCAACCCCGCACCCGCCTCCATGGGCAGCATGCGCAACCGGAAATCCGCCTCGGCCGCGGTTCCATAGGTGTACACCCTCCGCCGCACCCTCGGCAGAATCGCGCCCAGCCGTGCATCGTCCGCGCACGCCGTCACTGCTCCATAGAACGGAACCTTGTCCATAAACTCCACAAAGCAGTCCTCCACGTCCGTCATATCCGCATAGGAGTCCATGTGCTCCCGATCCAGGTTCGTCACCACAGACAAAATCGGCGACAGCTTCAAAAAGCTGCGGTCGCTCTCATCCGCCTCCGCCACCAGATACTGCGACCGGCCCAGCCGCGCGTTTGACCCCAGCGCGTCCACCCTCCCCCCCACCACCACGGTCGGATCCAGATCGCCTCCCGCCAGCACCGCCGCCACCATCGAGGTCGTAGTCGTCTTGCCATGCATGCCGGCAATCGCGATCCCATACTTCAACCGCATCAACTCCGCCAGCATCTCCGCCCGCTGGATCACGGGAATCTTCTTCGCCCAAGCCACCTGCACCTCTGGGTTGTCCCTCTGAATGGCCGAACTGGTCACCACCACATCGCTGCCGGCGGCGTTGCTCGCCGCGTGCCCGATGTAGATGGTCGCCCCCAGCCGCTCCAGCCGCTCGGTTACCGGCGAAGAACGCAGATCCGAACCACTCACGGCATATCCCAGCGTCAGCAGAATCTCGGCGATCCCGCTCATGCCAATGCCGCCAATCCCAATAAAATGCACCCTCTGCGTGGGTGCAAACATCGCGTGCTCCGGCAAACCTGAACCTCTCTTCTTCTATTGTCCCATCTCACCGCCTGGAACCTTCCACACCCTCTCTCAACACCCCTCCCGCAACCCGCCCCGCTCCGCAAGCAGTTAGTGAAAGACGAGGCCCCCTCCCAGCAACAACCCTCCGTCAGAAGCCAGCCCCGCTGGCAACCCGCCGCCCCGCCACACGCGCTGGACGTTGCTCCCGGCGACGGCCCAACACCCCGAACGGAGCCCGGTGCCGTCAACCATACCCCCCAAAAAAGTCAGCAAGAAGCGCCCAACGCCCCACCCTCCTCCTCCGCGCTCCGCATCCTCCAGCCCATGCGGCCAAACCCAACCCACCGCTTCTGGCCCATGCGCCAGGTGAAGGGATCGCGGTTGCGTAATACGATCGAAAACTTATCCACCTAGGCATTAGACGCCCAGCTCAAAATGAACCAAGAGAGAATCCTCAAGGAAATCGGCCTCCGCAACAACCGCTGCTTTGACCAGAAAGTCGGCAAACTGCACCGCCGGATCGACGATCGGAAGCTGGCGCTTGAACAAGAGACCAAGGACCTCGACCAGCAGATTCGGGAGACAAAGCGCGCATCCGCCGCGGCCCCAACACTAGCGGACAAGCCGGCGCATCAGCGCACCAAAACCTTGCAAGCCACGCGCAACCAGAAGCGCAAACACATCTTTGGTCCCCGAACCAGGCAGAAACGCGCCCCGACGGTATGATGGGAAGCATCGAATCGCGCTTAAAACAGAGCCGCACGGTCAAGCAGGTCTCCACCGTGCGCCGGGGGCTTATAGGACGCTGTGGACTAAGGGTTGATGCCGGGCGATTGCGGCAGCAAAAAAACAGCACTCCCGCGGCCGAGGTAAGCAACAAGAGCGAGCGCAACCATGTCGACAGTCAGGCACCGATGCGCAACGCCCTTCTGCGACGTAACCCGGGGCGGCGTCCTGCTGGCATTGTCGGCGTTGTTGGCAACCGGCCGGTTGCGCTACACGCCGCAGATGGATCAACTCCCGAATGGATTTTATGGCATCGACAGCATCTTTCTCCTTCTGGGGCTGATGGCCCTGGGGAGGATACAGTCTCTGGAACAGCTTCAGATCTCCTGATCTGGGGGAAGTCAGGTTGAGCCGAGTTTGAAGACGAGTTTGAAGTTGGTACCGGGTGAAGCGAACCAGTTCCCGGGTGGGATTTGCACCCACTGTGGTTCAGCGCCTTTCACGGCGCACGCGGAAGTTGGGCTAGCGGGCCGGGGTGCTGACGGCGCTGGGCTAGCGGCTTTGGGGACGGGAGTAGTAGGCCCAGGCGACGCCGAAGGTGATGGCTACCATCAACGCCAACTCGGCGTGGGGACGGTGATGGTAGTAGAGGTTGACGATGGCGTCGAAGGTCCAGACTGCGGAACCAACGGCCCATATCCATGCTGTTCGACGCATCGTGCCTCCTGAGAACCAGTTCATGAACTTGAGACTTGGCCGCCGAGTCTCCGCGAAGCTAACCTGCTCCTGCTTCCTCTTCCTGATCCCTCAAATCGTCACCCCGATCAAGCGCCCTTCCAGCCGATTCCGCTGCGCGATTTCAAGATTTATCTTCCTGAATATATACCACTTACAGCTCCAAGACGGAGGTGGTCCTGAGCCCGACCCGAAGGCTTTAGAGTCGCTGAGGGTTCATGAGGCAAACCCTTCGACTTTTGGCCCGGGGCAGCGGAGCGATATCCGGTTGTATCGGGGTTGAGGTCTGCCCAAATCTCTAGCCGACTGCCGACTTTCCAACCAGCCGCCGATCGGGTGGATGCAGGATCGTTCTTGTGCCAGCATCTCGGTTAGACTGTCACAGTGCCGATTCTCTGTGGTTTCATCACAGGGTGATCTGGGCAAGACACCCTTGGTTTTCGCGGACCGAAGCGGATGGCTACGCGGCCTCCCGTATTGGTTCTCAACCCTTCGTCTAAGGCTTCGAGGAGGATTTAAAGTGCGCTGCTCCCCCGCAATCCCGAACTGGGCCCTTGTGGCCGCCATCTTCGCCCTCGCCACTCCATCGCTATCCGCGCAGAGGGGCATGCAAGCCCACTGGGTTTCTACCTGGTCCACAGCTCCGGTTGCGGAAGTCAACAGACACGATGCCTTCACGGTTCCTACCACCCTGCGCCAGATCGTCCACGTCTCCCTGGGTGGCTCTGAGATCCGAGTGACTCTTACCAACGAATTGGGCGTGAACTCCCTGAATATTGATGGCGCCGCCGTAGCCCTACCCGCAGCGGACTGGACTGGCGGGGCGATCCAGCCTGGGAGTTCCATCGCGCTGACGTTTGATGGTCACCCTTCGATCACCATTCCTCCGGGTGCTGCCGCGGTGAGCGATCCAGTCAAGTTGACGCTGGCTCCGCTCTCGAATCTGGCTATCACGCTCAGCATCCCTGGCCAGAAAATTGCTACCCTCACCCAGCATGATCTCGCCCTCCAGACAAACTACGTGGCCGCAGGCTCACCGATCGACGCTGCGACGTTGAACGACGCGAGCACCATGCACGCCTATGACTTTCTGAAGGACGTTGAGGTCAGCGCGCCGCACGGCGCGACGGTGGTGGCCTTTGGCGACAGCATCACCGATGGGTGGAAGAGCACGAGCGGCGGCAATGATACCTGGCCCGATGACTTGGCCAACCGCCTGCAGGCAAACCCTGCCACGCGCGACCTGGGCGTGATCAATATGGGGATCAGTGGCAACCGCATTCTGCACGACGGATGGGGTCCAAATGCACTTTCGCGCTTTGACAGCGAAGTGCTTGCGCCCCCGGGCGTGAAGTACGTGATTGTTCTGGAGTCGATCAACGACATTGGCGTCGCCTATAGCCCAACCAACCCGCATGAGATTGTGACGGCAGAGGACCTGATCACCGGGATCTCGCAGATGGCGGCCCGTGCGCATACGCATGGCATCAAGGTCTTCGGCGCCACCCTTACTCCCTACATCGGCGCGAAGTATGCATCGCCGGCTGGCGATGCCGTCCGCCAAGCCGTCAATCACTGGATCCGCACCACCTCTGAACTCGACGGCGTGATCGATTTTGATAAAGCCACACGTGACCCTGCCAACCCCGAGGTCTACGCTCCAGCCTTCGACTGCGGCGACCATCTGCATCCGAATGACGCCGGCTTCCGAGCCATGGCTGGGGCTATCGACCTGAGTCTCTTTGGGAAAGAATGAGACAGCGGTGGTTTGGCGCGAGCACGACCGTGAGCTTCTCTTCCTGATCACGCGAAGCTGAGGGGCAGCTCAGGGAGGAGCGAGGCAGGCGTTCTCAGCCTCACGCGGGCAAGAATCTCCTCCTCACGCCCTCTGCTGCCGCTCCAGCCCTGCGCCCACCCGCAGCATCGTGGCCTCATCGAAGTACTTGCCCAGCACCTGAACCCCGATCGGCAGGCCCCCCGAGGTCTCTCCGCAGGGCACACTCATCCCGCAGATCCCAGCGAGGCTGGCCGAAACCGTATAGATATCCTCCAGGTACATCTGCAGAGGATCGCTGGTTTTTTCTCCCAGCTTGAACGCCGGGGTTGGCGTGACCGGCGCCACAATTGCATCCACACCGGCAAATGCCTGCACAAAGTCCCGGGCCAGCAGTGACCGCACCTGCTGCGCCTTGCGGTAATAGGCGTCGTAGTAGCCCGCTGAGAGCACGTAGGTTCCGAGCAGAATCCGGCGCTTCACCTCGGCGCCAAACCCTTCATCGCGGGTATTGCGGAACATCCCGGTCAGAGTCGCCCCATCCCTGGTGCGGAACCCGTAGCGCACCCCGTCAAAGCGCGACAGGTTAGAGCTGGCCTCCGCCGTAGCCACAACGTAATACGCGGGCACCGCGTAGCGCGTATGCGGCAGGCTCACCTTATGCAGCGAGCAGCCAGAGGTTCTCAGTCCATCCAACACGCTCTCAATGGCCTTGCGAATCTCGTCATCCAAGCCCTCGCCGAAGTACTCTTCGGGCACGCCAATCTTCAATCCCTCCACACCCTTGCGAATCTCCGCAGCATAGTCGGCGACCGGCTGGCGGCTGGAGGTAGCGTCCATCTCATCGGGGCCGGCCATCACCCCCAGCACCGTCGCCGCGTCTTCCACGGAGCGGGCAAAGGGCCCCACTCTATCCAGCGAAGACGCAAACGCAATGAGCCCATAGCGGCTCACCCGGCCGTAGGTTGGAAGCAGGCCAACCACGCCGCAGAAGGCCGCCGGCTGGCGAATGGATCCGCCGGTGTCCGTGCCCAGGCTGGCCACGCAGAGACCCGCAGCCACTGCGGCAGCCGATCCTCCGGAGCTGCCCCCTGGCACCCGATCCAGAGCTCGTGGGTTCTTTACCGGCCCGTAGGCAGAGTTCTCATTCGAGGAGCCCATGGCAAACTCATCGCAGTTCAGCTTGCCCAGGACCACGGCGCCGGCGGCCTCCAGACGCGCCACGGCGGTGGCGTCGTAGGGCGGATGGTAGCCAGAGAGGATCCTGGAGCCCGCGGTGGTCTCCACGCCGCGAGTGGTCAAAACGTCCTTGATCCCTACGGGAACGCCGGCCAGCGGCCCTGGAGCCTGACCGGCCTTGACGGCGGCGTCCACCTTCTCAGCCTGGGCCAGCGCCCGCTCGCGGGTCAAAGCCAGAAAGCTGTGAATCTCGCCATCGACAGCCGCAATCCGTTCCAGGTGCTGCTCGGCCAGCGCCACCGCCGAGACTCGACCCTCCACCACCGCCGAACGCGCCTCGGCCAGCGTCAACCTCTCCAAAGACATCTTCCGCTCCAATGCCATCCCGTTTCCTGTCAGTCCTGCTGATCCGGCCCAGCGCCGGACTCTGTGGAACTCATCTTCTTGTTACGCTCTTCCCTCTTCCGATCCTCTCTCTGACGGTGGAAGGAGGAGCCTTAGCCTCTAGCGAACCTCTTGCCCGGCACGACCCGGTCGCGATCGTACGCGGATGGCAGCCGACCGAGATACTCGGCTAGCGAGCCTTTTCCGAACCGCTGGCTATCCCTTTCCGAACCGCTGGCGGGGCTTTTATCGAAGTGCTACCTCTCGAGCACCCTCGGCACCTTAAAGAACCTGCCGTCGGTTTCCGGAGCCTCCGCCATCACCGCATCCCGCTCCAGAGACGCCCTTACCGCATCCGCGCGCAGCGTCTCGCCGTTCTGGGCGGGCTCCAATCCCAACACCTCTCCCACCTGCGCCATTGGCTCGACGGTGGAGGTATCCAGCTCATTCAACTGCGCAATGTATCCCAGCACGGCGTTGAGATCCTTCGCCATCCGCGGCAACTCCTCGGCTGTCAGCTCCAGATTGGCCAGATCCGCCACATGCCGCACATCCTCCACCGACACACTCATCCTGCTCTCCTCATGGGACTTCCTCTCCAGCATCCTGAGACCGCTGCCGCATCCGGCATCGCGGCCCTGACGATCTTCATCGACTTACCGATGCAGCAAACACACGCGCAACCCCGGGCTCGGCCAGTTGCCGTTCGAACCCACTGGTTGAGGTTCGTCTACTCTCTACTTTTAAATCTTATCCCGGCCAAGGGCGCCCCTGCGATTCTTCCCAGATCCTTGACGAGGGCCGAGCGCATGCGCACAAACGGCTCTAGCCACTGCGATCCATTCACCTGCACGTGCAGCACGCCCTCGCTATCCAGATACAGCACCCGGGCGTGGCTTGCCAGGGCGCTACCGCAGGCCACCGGCCACGCAGCCATCAGCCTGTCTTCCTCCGGCAGCTCGCGCAAACTCCGGGCCAAAGATCCCCGCAGCACCTCCCGCATTCCCTGCATCCTCGTCTCCTGACGTTGGCTCCTGACGTTGGCTCCTGGCATGGGCCCGGGGCTCCCCGGGCTGGCTGCGCTTCAGAAGCTTTAGCAGGCCGCCGGTGGGCCGCCCGCGCTCTCCGCAGCCTCCGCTCCGGCCGAAAGCTCGTCCGCACTGGCTGCGGCTGCTACCACCAACCACTGCTGCACCTGCTGAAGCGATGTTACCGCGTGATACTCTCCCGCACATGGCTCTGTCTCAGTCCCCGAGAGCAGAAAGACCTGTCTCAACCCGGCTGCATGGGCCGCGGCCACATCGGAACAGCGATCTCCGGCCATCAGCGAAGAACCCAGATCCAGGCGCAGCTCGCGGGCCGCGCGCCTCAGCATCCCCGCACCCGGCTTGCGATCCTCGTGTTCGCGCTTGTACGCTCCCACGCCGTGTTCCGGGTGGAAGGGACAATAGTACACCGCATCCAACCGGGCGCCGCGTGCTTCGAACTCGTGCCGCATCCACTGCATCAGGGCTTGAAACTGGGCCTCGCTATAGTACCCGCGCGCAATCCCCGCCTGATTGGTGACCACCACGAGCTTGTATCCTAGCTCTTTGGCCACCCGGCACAGATCAAAGATGCCATCCACCCACCGCACCTGCTCCTTTGCATGCAGGTAGCCCACCTCGTGATTGATCACTCCGTCGCGATCGAGAAACAGCGCCTTGGAACGCGCTCCCATGGAATTCACCTCACCCTTTTATTTTCTACCCATCCTGCTGCGGCCGACATTCTCCTTCCGCACCTAAGAGCCTGTTTACCATCTTCTGAGTCATTCACCGGCGTAGCCGACCCACGGGAGATGAAACGGGTGTTGCTGGTGGTGTAGATTGATGAGGCATCATCGGCACAGAGGTCGGTCATCTCTTGGTGCGCATGAGCCCGTTTTTGAGTCGGACCCGGAATCCTTGAGCACCCCGGATTGTGCCACGGGCTGGCGACAGCTCTGGAGCACACTTTCCAGATTTCATCCAACAGGGCTTCCACGCTGACGGCGCAGGAGGAGGAGCGATGGAAGTTCTACATACTCATTGTGCTGGTCTGGATGTGCATAAGGACTCTGGGGTGACCTGCGTTCGTCACATGGTGGACGGCAAGGTGACGACCGAAGTCAAGACCTCCAGGACCACGACCCAGGAACTGATGGCCCTGTCGGATTGGCTGTCGTCCCAAGCCATAACGCCTATCGCCATGGAAGCCACAGGGATTTACTGGTAGCCGGTCTGGCATATTCTGTCCGACGGAGAGTTCGAGTTGACTCTGGCCAACGCGGCCCATGTGAAGAACGTTCCGGGGCGCAAGACGGACGTGAACGACAATGTCTGGCTGGCCGATCTGATGGCCCACGGGCTAATCCGGGCCAGCTTCGTACCCGGCGAGCCAACCCAGCAGATGCGGGACCTGCTGCGCACCCGCAAGCAGTTCGTGCGCGAACGCAGCAGCCATATCCAGCGCATGCACAAGACCCTGGAGGATGCCAACCTCAAGCTCGATTCAGTGGTCAGCGACATCCTCGGCCTCTCCGCCCGCCGCATGATCGAGGCGCTAAACCACCGTGCCCGTCTGTCATTACCCTGCGGCGACAACCCAAACCCAATCCTCGACGCCGGGCGAGTGGCAGCCTTCCAGAATTCAGCCAGATCTTCAGAGCCGTAGCAGAGCACAGCGCCCGCCTTTATCAAAACATGGAGCGTCAGCATCGGCGACCGCGCTATCCTCCGTTTCATCAAGCTATGTTCACTAGGCAACTCCCTCTCGCGCGCCTCTCCAAAGGTCAATCGATCCCTCTTGTGCGTAGCGATCAATCTCCTTCAGCTCGGCATTCGTGAACTGGAGCTGCTTCAATGCGTCGAGCGAATTATCGAGCTGCTCGACGCTCCGCGCTCCGATCAGCGCCGAGGTCACCCTCTTATCGCGCAGCACCCATGCAATCGCCATCTGAGCCAGCGACTGCCCACGTCCACGCGCAATCTGATCGAGGGCGCGCACTCGCTTGAGATTCTCTTCGTTCAAAAACTCTCTTTGGAACGATGCACCTTCGTTCGCGCGCGAGTCTCCGGGCACTCCGTTCAGATACTTGTTGGTCAACAGTCCCTGCGCCAGTGGAGAGAATGCAATGCAACCGATACCGAGATTCTCCAGCGTGTCGAGGAGTCCTTCCTCCAGCCAGCGATTCAGCATCGAGTAGGAAGGCTGATGAATCAACAGAGAGACTCCTTCGCTTTTCAGAATTGCCGCCGCTTCACGCGTCCGCTCGGGACCGTAGGATGAGATGCCGACATACAAAGCTTTGCCTTGCCGGACTGCCTGCACCAGTGCTCCCATGGTTTCTTCCAGCGGAACATCCATGCTCGGCCGGTGGGAATAGAAGATGTCGACATAGTCAAGCCCCATGCGGTCCAGACTCTCGTCCAGGGATGCGAGCAGATACTTGCGTGAGCCCCCCATACCATAGGGTCCCGGCCACATATCCCATCCCGCCTTGGTTGAAATCAAAAGCTCATTTCGGTGGCTGCGAAAATCCTTCCGCAGAATCTCTCCGAAGTTCTCCTCGGCAGACCCATAGGGCGGACCGTAGTTGTTGGCCAGATCGAAATGTGTCACACCCCGATCGAATGCTCGCCGAATGACAGCTCGTCCAGTCTCGAAGACATTGACGCCTCCAAAGTTCTGCCACAATCCAAGGGAAACAGGGGGTAGAACAATTCCGGATCGTCCACACCGCCTGAACGCAGCCTCCTCATACCGTTTTGCATTGGGTGTATAGCTCATTGCATCTCCTTTCGGCGTACCTGCTCACTATTGTTCTTCGTCGACGCGCAAATGCGCCGAAATCAAGTTGACGTCATCCCAGAAGTCCTCGGGTAGATTCACCACCATGGGCTCGGAAGTGCTGCGAACAACAACCCATTGGAACGGGGTGTCGTTTGAAGGATTAATCTCCTGGTGCGGAAGCCATGACGGGACGAAGAGAAAATCACCTGCCTCCAGCGTGTCATGAAACTCGCCTCGATCACCCCAACGAACGGAAGCGGAACCGCTCACGACATAAGCAATCGTATGCTGCTCTCCATGATGGTGAATTCCCGTCCGGGCTCCCGGCGCGACGACGAACAGGCCACCCCACATAGGTGATTCCGGGACGGTCCCCGAATGGATTGCCGCAAAGCGCTGTGATCCCGGCGTTTGTGCAGTCGTCGAGTTGAACTGTTCGCGGTGGACTACTCGAATCGATGGATACTGCATAAACCCTTTCCGTATGCTGCTGTGTGTCCTGCCTGGACGATAACTCCAGCGTGATGGCGTGACGCCTCGCGTGTCAAGCCAATTGATATAGATGCGGCTCGCACGAGGCGGAGTGCGGAGGTTTGTGGTCCCATTGGCCGAACGACATTGGGCCGGTTGGCATCCTGGACCTGCCGCCTTTGCTGCATCGTTGCCTGGTGGCGACCAACATCATCGAAAGCCCGCACCCGGCCTGCGCATCCGGACCCGCTGCGTTACCCATTGGCAGAACGGCAGGATCGTTCGGCGCTGGATGGCCTCGGCGTTCCTCCGGACCGAGAAGCATTTCAACAAGATCGCGGGCCATCGCGATCTCTGGGCACTGGAATCGATCCTCAACCCATCTGCGGTCGCCAGCCAAAAGACGGCGTAGTACCATCAATCCATCCGCCGTCTGCAACTTTCAACTACGCGCGGAATATCCTCCGTTGGGTTCCTCAACAGTAGTTCTGGAGTCAACGCGGGCAAAGAGCTCAACGCCAGAACTCCGGTAGCAGGTACTTTGATGGCGCGGAATGGAATGTCTCTCGTACAGGGAGCAGGAAAGGAATATCTCAATGCTCAATCTTTCTGTGAATTCTTGGCAGCGAACCCGGGCCTTGCTGATATTGCTGGCGATGGTTGCAGGCATTCGCTGCACTGCACAAGTTGCCGCGGGGAATGCGGATGCCTTGGGGCCACAGTTTGGCGTCAGTTCTTTCCCGCTGTGGTCTGCGGATAGTTCCGTCCAGTCAACACTCACCGTCTTTCGTCCGCAACCCGGCAAGGCGAATCATACTGCCGTCATCATCGCCCCTGGCGGGGCATATAGGGTGCTTGCACTCAATCTCGAAGGACGTCAGGTGGCGGACTGGTTTGCCGAACGTGGCGTCACGGCCTTCGTGCTCAAGTATCGTCTCGGCGATCATCATCCTTATCCCGAACCTCTGCTGGACGGCCAGCGTGCTGTGCGCCTGGTTCGATCCATGAGTAGCGAATTCCATCTCGACCAGAACAAGATCGGATTCGTCGGCTTTTCGGCTGGCGGACACTTGGCGGCGATGGTAGCGACAACCAGCGACGATGGCAATCCAAAGGCTCCCGACGCGATCGACCGTTTCAGCGATCGTCCCGACTTCCTTGTTCTTGGGTATGCGTGGCTCAATGCCATGCAGCCAAACGATCGGGGATTCATCACCTATTGCTCAGTTCTGCGCAAACTACCAGAAGAGGAATGTAACGCCTGGGAGAATTTATATACGCCATCGCTCCACGTAAGCGCCACCACGCCGACGACATTCATCTATGGCACAACCGATGACAAAACTGTGCCTGTGTCGGCAAGTGTCGGCTTTTATAGCGCCCTCGTCAAAGCTGGCGTTCCTGCTGAGATGCACCTGTTCCGGCATGGCGGTCACGGCAGCGGCCTGGGCCAGGCAGATCCGGCCTTGGAGATGTGGCCCATTCTGTTGGAGAACTGGCTACGCGCCCAGGGATTTCTGTGAGCCTGAAGGGACGGGCAGCACCCTGGTCGGATTGGACCAGCATACGAATGCGCATTCAATCGTTACGGCGACGAGGACCACCGCACCTTGGTACTCAAGAATCACTCCGGCCACGGTGACTCCTTCGTCGACGGTCCTGATCGATGGAAAAACAGCGATTGAAAGGCCACGTCAGATGGCCCACGCTGCCATGGTTTTGTTTGCCGCATCCACCCGGCTTGACATACAAGGTCTCGAGTAACCTTGCGTTCGCGTAAAACCTTACGCCGTCTGCGGCCTCGATAGGACGGAGCTTCGAATCTTCGCCAGGAGATCCCGGCAAGAGCTCAGCTCCCACCCCCTGCCTTTCTCCTCTTCAAGATCCAGAGAAGATACAGCAACACCCCAAAGTTGATCGCCAGCAACGCCAGCTTATAGCTGGAAAACTTCCTCAGCAGTTCAAACCCCTCCCAGGGCAGCCCCGCTACGGTAAGAATCACCGTAAAGTACTCGGCCCAGCGCTTCTCCAGCACCAGCCCCGCGCCCTCCACCACGCACACCGTCGCATACAGAAAGGAGAGCACACCCGCCTTGCGCAGCTCATGCGGATCGATGAACTCGACATGGTTCAGCAGAACCGTCACAAAGTGTCTCTCGGGATCGATCCCCAGCGCATCAATCACATGCAAAAGCACACTGCCCAGATCCCGGTTCACCAGGTGTAGCGCTCCGGCCCCCACCGCCGTGAAAAACACCGCCTTGCTCAGCTTGAACAGTCCCACCAGCAGCAGACCGCGTGAATGGCCCATCCGCGGCCCAGCCGGATCCGCCCTCCATACCGCAACCCCCTCAGTGCCTCGTCCACGCTCTCTCGCCGGGTCTTGCATACCTGGCGACAGTGGAAGATCGTTTTCGCTCTTTGTCAATGGAGGCGTACACAACCGCGCAACCCCCATCGCACCGTCTCCACCATCCGAATTACTACTTCGGACCATTGCGGCATCGGAGTCCACCCTGCCTGCCGCATTCTCTCCAGCGTCTTCGCCTCCCACCGGCTCCTTCCGCTTCAAACGCCCACCGGCTTCTTCAGGTAAACCCGGATCTTGTCCATCGCTGCCTCTGCCGTCAGCCCATACTTGGCTCGCAGCGCATCCACCCTCCCATGCTCAATAAACGCATCTGGCCAACCCACCCGCACCACTGGCAGCGAAAGACCCTGCGCATTCAGAGCCTCCAGCACCGCAGAACCGAATCCACCGGCCAGCACGTGGTCCTCCATGGTCACCATCAGCTCACAGCGCGCCCCATACCGGGCCACACACTCCTCGTCCACCGGCTTGGCAAACCGCGCATTGATCACCGCCGCGCTGTGGCCTTCCGCCTGTAGCATCGCAGCCAGCCGCTTCGCCTCAGCCACCATGTTCCCCAGCGCAAAGATGGCCACATCGCCTCCGTCCCCCAACACTTCGGCCTTACCGATCTCCAAAGCCTGCGGCTGCTGCTTCACCACCGCACCCGGTCCAGTCCCTCGTGGAAAGCGAATCGCGCTGGGCCCATCATGCAGCAGCGCGGTCAGCATCATGTCCTGCAGCTCATCTTCATCCTTGGGATCCATGTGGATCAGGTTCGGCACCCCGCGCAGATAGCTGATGTCGAACAGCCCATGGTGGGTCGGCCCGTCATCTCCGCTCAACCCGCCGCGGTCCATGCAGAACACCACCGGAAGCCGCTGCAGCGCCACATCATGCACCACCTGATCAAATGCTCGCTGTAAAAACGTGGAGTAGATGGCGCAAAATGGACGGTAGCCCTTGGTGGCCATGCCCGCGGCAAACAGCACCGCGTGCTCCTCGGCGATTCCCACATCAAAGTACCGGTCTGGATGATGCGGCCGGAATAGATCCAGCGCCGTGCCGTTCGGCATCGCCGCCGTAATCCCCACCACCTTGTCGTTCCTGTCTGCCAGCCGGGTCAAGCTCTCGGCAAACACCTCGGAGTACGTCTTCTGCCCCGTCGCCTTGGTCTCCCCGGTCTCCGGATCGTACGGCCCCAACCCATGAAACTTCTTCTGTTTCTCCATCGCCGGCGGGAACCCGCGCCCCTTCTGCGTCAGCGCATGCAGCAGCACCGGCCGTTGCTGCTTCTTCAGGAACCGGAAGGTCTCAATCAGCAGCGGCAGGTTGTGCCCATCCACAGGCCCGTAGTAAGAGAGTCCGAACTCCTCGAAGATCATGCCCCGCCCCACAATCCCCTTGGCCGCCTCTTCCGCCTTGCGCACAATATGCCTGGCCGCCTTGCCGCCAAACCTCTCCACCAGATTTGCGGCCCGGTCATGCAGACTGGCATAGGCCGAATTGGTCGCGATCTTGTGCAGATACTCCGCAATGGCCCCCACATTCTTGTCGATCGACCACTCATTGTCATTCAGCACAACAATCAGCCGCCGCGTCGAACCCATATTATTCAACGCCTCAAAGCTGATCCCGTTGGTAAACGCAGCATCACCGGCCAACGCCACCACATGCTCTTTTCCCCCGCTCCGGTCCCGCGCTACGGCCATTCCCAGGGCAGCGCTCAGCGCCGTTCCTGCATGCCCTGCTCCATAGCTGTCGTGCTCGCTCTCGCTGCGCAGCATAAACCCATTCAACCCACCCGGCTGCCGGATCGTATCAAACTGGCTCTCGCGTCCGGTCAGCAACTTGTGAACATAACTCTGATGGCTCACGTCAAAGACAAAGCTATCCTTCGGCGTCTCAAACACATAGTGCATGGCAAGGGTCAACTCCACCACGCCCAGATTCGGCCCGATATGGCCGCCCGTCTTCGCCACGCTCACAATCAGACGGTCACGAATCTCCTCCGCCAACTCTTCAAGCTGGGCTAAAGTGAGCTTCTTGACGTCTGCCGGCGATTTGATCCCGCGAAGATAGTCACTCATGCTGGCAACCTTTGGCCCCCAAAACTCCTCACCAGACGAACTTCCTCATCCCAACGCTTCTCTCTTATCTCTTAAGACGCAGTTCGTATCCCTCCAGTGTACCAATCCGTAACCACACCAAAGTCGCTAAACCGGTCCCTCCACCACACCAGAACCTTGCACTTCAGCGCCAGCGGCGTACTATAAACGCCATGATGCGTCCGCTCTCCCTCGCCGCTCTTATTCTGGCTCTGGTCTCCGCCTCCGGCCTCTCTTCGGCTCAAACCGTCCTCCCGCTCTGGCCGCAAGGAGTTCCAGAACCGGCACAGACCACCCCTTCCAACTCAACCATCCCCAATCATCCTGGTGTGATCACCAACGTCTCCGTCCCCACGCTCACCCTCTACCGCCCTCACGGCCAGGGCAATGGCGCTGCAGTCCTCGTCTTTCCCGGCGGCGGGTATCAGCGCCTCGCCTGGAACAAGGAGGGTCTCGATCCCTGCCACTGGCTCAACTCCCTGGGCATCACCTGCATCCTGGTCAAGTACCGGGTCCCCCAACCCCCCGGCGAAGCCGGTCACTACCCCGCCGATCCTTCTGATCTGGAAGACGCTCAGCAGGCCATGCGCATCACTCGCGCTCACGCCGCCCAGTGGAACCTCGACCCGGCGCGCATTGGAGTCATGGGCTTCTCGGCCGGAGCCAACCTCGCCGTCCTCCTCTGCACCCACCCCGACGATGACCACATTAGCTCCACCCCAGCGGCATCCCAAGCCGACACCCAGATCAGCGCTCGCGCCGACTTCGCCATCCTCGCCTACCCGGCCTATCTCGCCATGCCGCCAGACAATACAGAGGTCTTCCCCGCATACCAGCCCAACGCATTCACCCCCGCCACCTTCATCATCCAGGCGGAAAATGACCGAACCTACGGGATCAACGGCCTCATCTACTACCGCGCCCTCATGCAGGCCCACATCCCCGCCGAACTCCACTACTTTGCCACCGGCGGCCACGGCTTCGGCATGAGTCCGCGCGGAGCCCCAGAGGAGCACTGGTCCATGCTGGCCGCCGACTGGCTCCTGGCTATCCACGTCCTTCCCTCTCAGGACCAGAACGATAACGGCATCCATGAGGTTCCCAGCCCTTGCATGATGCCTGACGCTCTTACTCCCAACGGTCGTCACGTCAATCCCGCCATGCCCGGAACCAACCCGCCCAACACCACCAATCCCGCCAACGGCCCATCCACTCAGAACCAGACCCCCAGCCCCTATCCAAACTGCTGGCACTCTCAGCCCTAGCCAATCCCATCCTGGGGGCCTGCCAGAAGTACAATCGTGCTCATGAAGCTCCTCGTCGCCGCTCTCTTGCTCGGCGCCCTCAGCGCTCCTTTCGCCGTGCGTGGGCAGTCCACTGCCCCCAGCATCCCGCCTCCCACTGCGGCGAACCCTGCTACCGCTCCGTCGATTCGCGGCTTCCTCAACTCCACCAAGTCCCCCTTCACCTTCACGCCCATGAAGGTTCCGCAACTCTCTCCCGGGGTGCTTGAGCTGCTCAAACTGGAAGGAGAGTTCTCCGCAGCCGTGGTGTCGGGCGGCGGCAAAGCCTTCAGCTCCTGGTTTGCAGACGATGGCGTCACCCTCAACAACGGCCAGCCCGCCGTTCAGGGCCGCCTCTCCATCGCCGCCGCCGCCAACTGGAATCCTGCAACCTACAAGCTCAGTTGGTACGCTGAGGGAGCCCAGATGGGCCCATCCAATCTAAGCGGCTTCACCTGGGGACACTACGACGCCACCACCATCGGCAAAGACGGCAAGTCCACCACCACCTCCGGCCGTTACATCACCTTCTGGAAGAAGGTCCACGGCCAATGGAAGGTAGCCCTGGACGCCAGCGCCGACGAGCCGCCCCCAACCAACGGCATGCCCACTCCTTGAGTCTCTTCTGCCCCCACCATCGCCATCGCTGCCAGCCCCGCCTTCTTTGATATCCTACCCGCAGCTTCGCTAAACATGGCCTTGGTCGGCGCAATCCTCTCTCCATACCCACAGAAAAATCTCGACTGGCGCAGGGAAAAGCGCCGCAGCCTTTCTTCCGGGCACCCAAAACCGGGCGACATGCTCTTGACCACCATCTCCACCGGGCACGCTGCCCTGTAGGCTTTAGAAACAATGGATCAGACCGCGACAGTTGATGTCATCATTCCAGCCTTCAACGCCGCCCGCTATCTGCCTGCCGCCTTGGAGAGCGTGGCTGCGCAATCCTTCGACGACTGGCGGATCGTGCTCGTCGATGATGGCAGCACAGACAACACCCCACAGGTCATAGCTCCCTTCCTCCATCGCTTCGGCGCAAAACTTCTCTACATCCGGCAACAGAATCGAGGTCTCCCCGCCGCCAGAAACGCCGCCATCCGCGCGTCGAACTCAGAGTTCCTCGCGCTGCTGGACGCCGACGATATCTGGCTCCCCTGCCGCCTCGCAGAGTCCGTTCGTATCCTCCGCGAGCGTCCCCAGGCCGGGCTCGCCTATGGCTTAGTCACCCATATCGATGCGGATGGCAATCTTCTCAGCACCTTCCACGGCAATCGCAGCCATGCGGAAGGCCGCATCGCATCCCATATCTACATGAAAAAGGTCGACCTTCCCTGTCCCACCATCACCTTCCGCAGACAATGCGCGGAAGCGGTTGGCCTCTTCGATGAGACCATGCGCGCTACCGAGGATCGCGACCTCTGGCTTCGCATCGCTCAACACCACGAAGTAGCCTTCATTCCCAAGGTCATCGCCTACTATCGCTGGTCAGCCAACTCCATGTCCACCGATACCCAACGCATGGTCAACGCGCAGCAGCAATTCATTCGCAAGCATTATGGAACCATCGGATGTGGCTTCCTTCCCCGCCAGGTGGCCAGCGCCAGAGTCTACAAACAGCGCGCCGACGCCCTCAAAGCCCAGGGCAAGCCTCGAGCCGCTCTGCGCAGCGCCCTCCACGCCGTCGCACTCTATCCCTTCGATCTCGACAACCTGCGCACCGCCGCCTCTCTCTTCGTGCACTGGCTCCGCGCCCAGGCTTGACGAACCTCGCCTCTCATCCTCCATACTTTCATCCCCACTCCGGCGCACACCCACCCATCGCAGCATGGCTCACCCATCAAGATCAACAGACCTGATGAAAACCCACACCCAGCAGCCTTGCCAGCTTCTCGATCCTCCCGGCAACATGCCCCACCCCCACCGCGCAATGATGCGCCGGCCCCTCTGCATTCCAATCTTCCACAAAACGCCGCACGCCAACCGGAAACCGGTATCGGCTGTTCGTGTTACCAATCTGCAGAATCGGCCCAGCCACGCACTCTCCTTCAGCCACCAGCAGCTTGAAGTTATCCTCATCATCTTCCACCACAGAAAGCAAGGTCACCGGCCCATAGCGCACAGACATCTCCACGGATAGCCCTCGGCCCACCTTGCCATGGTAGACATCCAGTGGCCGGATCTTGGTCTTTCCCTCCGCAATGGCAATATGTCCCGGTCCGTCATGCCCCATCAGAACTACATCCGCATCAAAATCCAGCGCATAATACTCGGTAAAGGATCCACCCACGCCCAGCGCATCCAGAATCTTCATCGCCACCGCGTTCTTCACCTCATACTCCCCTGCAACCGGAATGTTACGCGCTGTAAGCAGTGACGTTCCCACAATGATCGAGCTCATCGTATCTTCGTTCTCCGCGTTGCCGCTTCCCTTGTAGTAGTAGGCCAGCAGATCCAACTCATGCTTCTGCACAAACTCATCCAGAGCCACTGAGGTCCGCGCCGCCCGTCTCACCTCCTCCTCCGGGCAATCTGCTTGCACGGCAAAGTGCTGCTGGATCTCCTCCACGCGGCGGCTGACCTCCACCTCTGCCACTGCCGCTCGCAGCGCGCTCAGCTCATCCACCTCCAGCATCTCCACATGCATGCCGAACTGGATGCAGATCTGCGTCACGTCTGTGCCCACATCCAGCATGCCGCTATAGTAGTGCCCCAGCAGGCCCAGCCTGGCCTCCTTCAGCACAGACTTCACCTGAGCGGCCGCCAGCCAATCTCCTATCTCCATCCACGTTCGCTCCTCGCGGAGCACCCCTGTCACCTGATGAAACCCTATGCCGGCGCGTTGAAAGACATTGGCAATCTCCGGCACAGGGCAAGCGGAGCAATAGGCCAGCCAGGCTCCGGTCATGGCCCGCCGATCGGGCAACCGATGGAAAGCCTCATAATCAATCGCCTTCTCCGGCTGCAGATTCAAAACCACCACCGGAACTCCAGCCCTCTGCACTAAAGGCAGCACCGTGCTGGATAGCGCATAGGTCGTCACATAAATCAGGAGCAGGTCCACATCCGCTCGCCTGCACTGGCGTCCCGCCTCCCGCGCGCCCATCGGAGTATCCACCAGACCCAACCGGATCAGCTCCACCCCCGGCCTGGAAAGCAGAGACGCGATCGTCTCCAGGTAGCCTTCCAGCTCGGCGCGCAAGCCGACGAACTGCTCCCAGTAGGCTTCAATGCCTATGCCGCACAGAGCCACACGAAGAATTGGATCTGCTCTCACACCGCTCCCCAAAAGTTGTTGCTACAAACTACCCGAACCACATCGCTCCCGGCCCGCCGAAATCCGTTTCAACTCCACTCCGGCCAGGAGCCCTCCCGGCAGAACCTACTGGAAAGACACCACCGCCACGGCAAATGGACCTAAGCGCAACGTCGGATCGCTTCCCTCCGACACTCTCGGCGGGTTATCTCCCGTTTGCCCATCCACCACGGTCAGCACATACGGCTGAGCACTGGGCAAAGCAATCTGCGCCGGCCGATTCCGCTTGTTCACCAGCAACAGCTTCTTTCCCTCCGGCGTCGCAAAGGCCTGGCCCTCCACCTGTCCTCCTCCGCCCACACCGGTCTGCACCAGACGATCCCCGGGATGAAAATTGTCCTTGATAATCTTGAGCACCCAGTATCTGGCGTTGGGCTTTCCGGTCTTCCAGTTGATCATGGTAACGCTGGGAAACTGTGATGGGTACCCCACCAGTTGCGACTCGCCGATGATGTCGATCTTCTGCCTGGATAGCCCGATAAACAGATAACCATACAACGCCCCGGCGACGTTCCAATAAAGCGGCGGCATCGGTGTTCTCAGCTCCGCCTTCAGCTCGTTATCGTTCGGAAGAATCACGCCCAGCTCATCCGTATCCGTCTTCGTCTCCGGCGAAAGCCGCTGTCGAATGGCGTCGATAAAACGCACATCCGTCAAAAATCGGTCTGCCTGATCGAAGAACGTATATTGCCAGTTATCAATCGTCTCGCTGGGTGAGGGCGACGCATAAAAATGGTAAGAAATGTAATCCAGCGGGATCCCGGCCTTATGGTTCGCATGATTCAGAAAATACTCAAACCATTCTGGACTGTTCTGCGGCGCCGCCAGCGCCAGCGCCATGAACTTGGTCTCCGGGCTTACCTGATGGATCGCGCTGACAATCGCATCATAGCGCCGGGTGTACTGTTCCGGCGTAGTTTGATGCTCAAAATCAACTTCATTCAGCACCTCCCATATAGGGAACCTATAGCGATATCCGGACGTATGCACCTTACCCAGCTCATCCGTAAACCCGCCTCGTGTGTACCAGCTCACCAGCCGCGCATAGTAATCACCTAGCTGTTTTCCAGAAGGATCAACTAAATGCGTGCCCTGCGTATAGTTCCAATCCACCTGATCCGGGTCTTTCGGATAAGTCACGGGCTGCTTGGTCTTGAACAGCCACGCAGGAATCGTGCTGAAGTTCATCACCGTCGGGTGTCCATCCGTTGCCGCAAGAAAGTCCTTGGTCATCGGATCGATCAGCGAAAAATCCCAGGATGTCGTGGTAGCCGTGGGGGGCTTCAGCTCCGCCACCGCCAGTCTCGGGTAGGGCAACCAGGGCACATACCGCACGTCATTCGCTCCCAGCTTCTTCACCGCCTCAAAGGCGCTGTCGTGGATCGGTGACGACGCACGAAGCATGGGATTCACCACCACCTGCAGCGTCGGGGTCGACTGGGAGATCAGAACTGTCTTTCCCCAGTCAATCATCACCTTGTGCGTCGGCGGCGAACCAGCCTGTCCTCGCGCCGCTCCTGTCAGCAAGCAACTGACGATCACCCCTGCTGCGAAATATCCGGAGCGCGCCGCCAGGGTCCGGGAGCGTGCTGTTACACCTCTGGAGCGTGTTGCTAAGTATCTGGAGCTCATACGATCCTCTCGACGATCTCTTTCCTGCCGCTGCAATCGCTGGCTCTGCAACAGCAGGCAAGGAACTAGTTTCATCTGTAGTGAATACTCACGGAGCGCTCCTTTGCGAGGCGAACTTCCCAAGGATCGGCACCCCACGGACAGGCATCTCGTCCCGGCATCTCTCTCGGCTTCCACGTCGGCTCCCATGCCGACTCCACACTCATCCTCCCGGCACGCCTCTGTAAATGAAATTGGGCGCACCCCAGCGGGACAGGGACGTCGCCGCACCCTGCGTTGGCTCTTGGCCAGGCTAAACCCGCTGCCGTATTGGAGCATGGAATGCACCAGAAGCCGGTCCCGGGAACACCGGAACAGCGCCCGGGTTCCCTTCGAGCATACCCCACTCTCTGGCTGAAGTGGAGAACTGCGGCACGCTTGCGGCCGCAGTGCAGCCTTCTTGCTGCTCTGTGGCCTCGCAGGAGACCGATGGCCTCGACCTCCCCTGATCCGCGCGCTGGAACCTGCTTCAAGGGCCGAAGGCGCTGAAGCGTCGGACGCATCAGAGGCGTCAGAGACCTCGGAAGTGCTTCTCGTCGCTCCCGCAAGAGAACCTCATCCGTTGATATGATAGGTGAGTCGGGGCGTAGCGCAGTCTGGTAGCGCATCTGCTTTGGGAGCAGAGGGTCGGGGGTTCGAATCCCTCCGCCCCGACCATTTCAATCAACAACTTACAACCTTGGTCAACACGCCTCCGCTCGAACTGTGGGGGAAGTTGTGGGGACTCTCCATGGCCCTCAGCACCAACG
>DAHXNO010000007.1 GCA_027365345.1 Granulicella sp. | reverse complement strand
TTTGGGTATCGGCTGCTTTGGGTTCTGCTGTGGTCGAATTTGATGGCGATTCTGGTACAGTATCTGGCGGCCAAGCTGGGAATTGTGACGGGATTGACGCTGCCGCAGAACATTCGGAAGCATTTTTCGCGCCGGTCCAGCCTGTTCCTGTGGGTATGCGCGGAGGTTTCCGCGGTGGCCACGGACATGGCGGAGTTCCTGGGGGCGGCTCTGGGGTTGGATCTATTGATTGGGCCGGCGCTGATGGCGCGGGGGCTCTCGTTTCCAGAGGCGATGATTGCCTCGGCTCTGGTAGCCACCGTGGCGGTGTTTGCGATTCTGGCGCTGGACCTGTTCGGGTTCCAATGGCTGGAGCGGGGCATTATGTTGTTTGTCGGCGCGATTGGGCTGTGCTACGGGTTTGAGGTCTTTCTGGTACATCCGGATTGGCATCGGGCGTTTGTGGCGGCGATGCTGCCGACGTTTGATATGCATAGCCGGTTGGCCCTGCGCGGCAGCATCTTTGCGGCAGTGGGGATGCTGGGCGCGACGGTGATGCCGCATGTGATCTATCTGCACTCGGCGCTGGTGCAGCCACGATTGATGGAGGTGCAGCCCGCAGGCGGGAGGGTGCGCAAGCGAGCGTTGCGGAAGTTTCTGAAGTTTGAGCTGATCGATGTGTTTGTCGCTATGAATGGGGCATGGCTGATCAACTCCGCGATGATTGTGATGGCGGCGGTGGTGATGTTCCGAGGACCGGAGTATTATCCGACGATTCAGGATGCGTTTCATACCCTGGGGCCGCTGCTGGGGCCGGGCGCCGCGGTGGTGTTCGCGGTGGCGCTGCTGTGTTCCGGACTCTCCAGTTCGACGGTGGGGGTCATGGCCGGGCAGGTGATTATCGAGGGCTTTCTGAATATCCGGTTTCCCATCTTTCTGCGCCGGTTCCTGACGGTGATTCCGGCGCTGATTGTGATTGGAGTGGGAAGCGATCCGCTGAAGGTTCTGAATGATTCGCAGGTGCTACTGAGCTTTACGCTGCCGGCGGCGATGATTCCGCTGCTGCTGCTGACGAATCGGAGGGATGTGATGGGTGAGTTCAAGAGCGCTATTCAGATGAAGGTTGCGGGCTGGACGGTGGCGGGGATCATCCTGGCGCTGAACGCGGTGCTGCTGGCGCAGATGGCGATAAGTTGAGCAGGAGCGGACGCAGAGAGGGACTCGCCATAGGCGAGCCCCCTCTTCTGCTTGGGAGGTATTTCTTCAGCGTAGACGTCCTGCCGGCGCGTGGGGAGAGGGAGTTGGATGGAAGTTGATGTGTGGGGCGGGCGGACGTTGCGGTTGAACATGCTGGTTGGGGCTAAAGCGGTTCTGCTGTGGGCGTGGAGCGGGGGTGTAGTGTTGGGTTGGCGCTGCGCGGTAGCTGTTGCGCTGTGAAAAGGAGTTGGGCTGTTGCGGAGCGCGGCCGTAGTTGGGTTGGCCAGGCGATATGCCACGCTGGGTTTGATACGAACTGCGCGGGGCTTGATACGATCCGCGGTGAATTTGATAGGTACTGCGCGGGCTCGGTGCTGCGCCGCGCTGGGATTGGGTGGAGCGGGGATTCGCTGTGTTGGGCTGGGCTCCGAAGCGCTGCTGACCGGCAGGCGCCATACGGGCCCTCTGCTGGGCGACCCTTTGGGTCTGTTGGCGAACGTTGGCGGGCATGGCAGCGATGTTGTGGCTGGGCCGAAGGGCGCGGGACTGGGCGGCCAGAGCCGGCCGGCCGCGATTGTTGGCGTAGAGTTGGCTGGGGTTGCGGGCGGCGAGGTTCTGGGCCTGACGCTGCTCGGGCAGGGCCCCGGTTCGGGCGAAGCGCGAAGCGGCGATCTCAGACGGACGCGGGCGGACGTTGATGCCGCCGGGGCCACCGTTGTAGCTGACGCGATTGGAGGGTCGGCCGGAGTATTCCCTGCCGTTGTACACCACGGCATGACGGTAGCTGTAACCGCCGCGGCCGACGTTGGTGACCTGGCTGTTGTAGAAGAAGTGATTGTGGTTCCAGTAGCCGCCGAAGAAGCCGATGCCGATATAGCCGAAGCCGTAGTCGATGCCGCCATAGAAGCCGACGAACGGCCCCCAGTAACCGGGATAGAAGCCGTAGAGGCCGTTGTTGAAACCCCAGTAGGGAGGCGTCCAAAGGGCTCCGTAGTAGGGAGGCAGGAACCAGGCTCCGGGGACCCAGTAGTAGCCGTAGGGGCCCCAGGACCAATAGCCGGGAGTCCAGAGGTAGTTTGGACCGGGGCAGGGCGGCTGGTCGTACTCGGGCAGGGGCGGCGGAGGCTGATTGGTCTGGTCGATAGGTTGCTCGCCGTATCCCTCGGGTGGCGGGGGTTCACCTGGCCCAGGCATGGGTTGCTGGCCGTAACCTTCATAGCCTCCGGGGGGCGGGGCTTGGTCTGGCCCGGGCATGGGTTGCTGACCATATCCTTCGTATCCTCCGGGTGGTGGGGCTTGACCTGGCCCGGGCATGGGTTGCTGACCGTATCCTTCGTACCCCTCGGGTGGTGGGGCTTGATCCGGCCCGGGCATGGGTTGCTGGCCGTATCCCGGATACCCTCCGGGTGGTGGGGCCTGATCTGGCTCGGGCATAGCGGATTGGCCGGCCTGTTCGTAGGGTTGGTCCGGGTTGTTATAGCCCGAAACGATGGGCGCGGGTGACTGGCTGGGGTAGCTTTCGCTCTGCTGTTGCGGGGAGTAAGAGTAGTTGGCTCCCAAGACCTGAGTGGCGGCAGAGGCGGGGGCGAGGTTGGCCAGGGCGGGGTCACTGCCGTTGTCGATGCCGTTATCGATCTGCGCGGTGGTGACGTAGTTGCTGGAGTGGCTCTTGCAGCCGCCGAGGCCGAGGAGCAGCAGAGCGCCTGCGGCAGCCAGAGGGAGGGAGCGGATTGGGCGTCGGGTTTGGCGCTGCATGGAGGGCGGTGGGAAGAGCCGGGTTCGGGCTTCGGTTTGGGCGATCATCGTCCCTCTTCTTTTCGGGCTTTGGCCTGATGGAGTAGTGGGACGTTGTGATGCAGGGGCGATGGGGGTGGTTGTCTTGCGGTGCATTTCCGGTATTCTCCAACGTTCTGTTGCAGGAGCTGAGGCATGGGCCTAATCGTATGACAAGGGAAGTGCGCAGGGGCAGCGGAGGGATTTACCGGCGAGTTGGTTTTGCTGACCACGCCAAAGGTTGAGGAGCGGGCGTAGAATTTCAAGCATGCAGCAGTGTTTCCCGCAGATACGCACTCCTCTGCCCATCCGGTTTTCCAGCCGAATGCGCAAGGTGAAGCGTTATCTTCGGGGCCGCCCCGATCGTGGCCGTTCCTGCTGAGGCGCGCGCGGAGGTGGTCTGCCAGCGCGCGAGATGCCGCCCCAACCAAAGAGAAGATTTCCAGCCGCGCGCAAGACTGCGGAGCGGCGCCACGTCACCGGATGTATAGCCAAACAGGAGAAGATGCGCAATGCCGAAGACCGACCATGCTAACAGCTTCAATGCTTCCGCGACGCTTGAGAGCGGCGGAAAGAAGGTGAACTACTTTTCATTGAGCGCCATTCCGGGGGTGAATCTGGCTCGGCTGCCGTACTCGCTGCGGATCCTGCTGGAGAACCTGCTGCGCTGTGAGGATGGCAAGACCGTAACCGCTGACGACATCCAATTTCTGGCCCACTGGGATCCCAAGGCGGAACCCTCGCGGGAGATAGCCTACATGCCGGCGCGGGTATTGATGCAGGATTTTACCGGGGTGCCCGCGGTGGTGGATCTGGCTGCGATGCGGGATGCGATGAAGACGCTGGGTGGGGATCCGGAGAAGATCAATCCGCTGCAGCCGGCGGAGCTGGTGATTGACCACAGCGTGCAGGTGGATGAGTACGGCAGCGCCTCCGCGTATGACGTGAACGCGGCGCTGGAGTTTACGCGTAACCGTGAGCGCTATGCCTTTTTGAAATGGGGACAGACGGCGTTCCGTAACTTCTCTGCGGTGCCGCCGGGGATGGGCATCTGCCACCAGGTGAACCTGGAGTATCTGGCCCGGGTGTGTTTTACCAAGACCGAGGCGGATGGAACGGTGACGGCGTATCCGGACACGCTGGTGGGCACGGATTCGCATACGACGATGATCAATGGCCTGGGTGTGCTGGGCTGGGGCGTGGGCGGCATTGAGGCCGAGGCCGCGATGCTGGGCCAGCCGGTGAGCATGCTGGTGCCGCAGGTGGTGGGCTTCAAACTGGAGGGCAAGCTGAAGGAGGGCGCCACGGCGACCGATCTGGTGCTGACGGTGACCCAGATGCTGCGCAAGCTGGGGGTTGTGGGCAAGTTTGTTGAGTTCTATGGGCCGGGCGTGAGCGAACTGCCGCTGGCCGACCGGGCGACAATTGCCAACATGGCTCCGGAGTATGGAGCGACGTGCGGGATCTTCCCGGTGGATGCGGAGACGCTGCGGTATTTGCGGCTGACCGGGCGCAGTGCGGAGCATGTGGCGTTGGTTGAGGCGTACTACCGGGCGCAAGGCCTGTTCCACACGGCCGAAGCGCAGGAGGCCGAGTACAGCGCGACGTTGCAACTGGATCTGAGCACGGTGGAGCCGAGTGTGGCCGGTCCGAAGCGGCCTCAGGACCGGGTGCTGCTCTCAAAGACGCCGGAGAGCTTTGCGGCGAAGCTGCCGGAGTTGCAGGGTCCGAATGCGGATAAAGGCGTGGTGCGTGAGAGAGTGCGTTGGGAGGGTGGCAAGGCTCCGAAGAACGGGCAGAGCGCGGCCGGGATGAACTCGGTGGAGGCGCGCTTTGGCGTGGATCCGGACAAGTACCTTTGCGATGGCTCGATTGTGATTGCTGCGATTACGAGCTGCACCAATACGAGCAATCCTTATGTGATGATCGCGGCTGGGCTGCTGGCCAGGAAGGCGGTGGAGGCCGGGCTGAGCACGCCGCCGTGGGTGAAGACCTCGCTGGCTCCTGGTTCGCGGGTGGTCACCGACTACTACGAGCGGGCCGGTCTCCTGCGGTATCTGGATTCGCTGCGGTTCAACGTAGTGGGTTATGGATGCACCACCTGCATCGGGAACTCCGGTCCATTGCCGAGCGATGTGTCGAAGTCCATTGAAGAGCATGGCCTGGTGGCGGTGAGTGTGTTGAGCGGCAACCGTAACTTTGAGGGGCGTATCTCTCCGGAGGTTCGGGCGAATTACCTGATGAGCCCTCCGCTGGTGGTGGCCTATGCGCTGGCGGGACACATCTCGCATGATTTCGACAAGGATCCGCTGGGCGAGGGCAAGGATGGCAAGCCGGTGTATCTGCGCGATATCTGGCCGTCGCAGAAGGAGGTTTCAGAGACGGTGAATGGCTGTATCGACTCTGAGATGTTCCGGAAGACGTATCGGACGGTGAGCGACGGCGACGCCAACTGGCAGAACCTGAAGTTCCCGCTGGGTGAGACCTACGGGTGGGAGCCGGATTCCACCTACATCCGCAAGGCTCCATACTTTGACGGAATGCCGGCCACGCCGAAGCCGGTGAGCGACATTGTGGATGCGCGGGTGCTGGCGGTGCTGGGCGATTCGGTGACCACGGATCACATCTCGCCGGCAGGTTCTATCAAGCTGAACGGACCAGCAGGGAAGTATCTGACCGAGCACGGCGTAAAGCCTGCGGAGTTCAATAGCTACGGGTCACGGCGGGGCAACCATGAGGTGATGGTGCGGGGCACCTTTGCCAACGTGAGGCTGCGCAACAAGCTGGCTCCTGGAACCGAGGGAGGGGTGACGCGGCTGCTACCCGAGGGGACGGGGATGTCCATCTATGACGCGAGCGTGGAGTATGGCAAGCGGGGCACGCCCTTGGCGATTCTGGCCGGCAAGGAGTATGGCTCGGGCAGTTCGCGAGACTGGGCTGCGAAGGGCCCGTGCCTGCTGGGGATCCGGTTTGTGATTGCGGAGAGCTATGAGCGCATTCACCGGTCCAACCTGGTGGGGATGGGCATTCTGCCGTTGCAGTTTGAGGCAGGTGAGAGCGTGGAGTCGCTGGGCTTGAGCGGGGAGGAGACGTTCACGCTGGGCTCCAAGGCCGGCGAGTTGAAGGCGATGCTGGAGTCGAAGTTTGCCGGCGGCAAGAAGCTGACAGTGGTTGCAACGGCGCCGGATGGGAGCAAGAAGAGCTTTGCGGTGACGGTGCGCATCGATACGCCGCAGGAGATTCTTTACTACCAGCACGGCGGGATTCTGCAGTATGTGCTGCGGCAACTGGCGGGCAAGGCGTAGGCGAAGAGGAAGGCGGCAGGGGGAAGAAAGGAGCGGCGAGCCAGTGGTTGGGGCTCGCCGTTCTGCATCTTAGGGGTTGGGGGTTCCATCGGACGGATTGCAGGAGGGAGGGAGATCGCACAGGAGCGAGGTCTGGCCTGATGACGCAGTTGGTGCCCGTTTGCGGGTTGGGCTGGCGCAGGCGGCATTCCGTCGTAGCATAGGAGGGATGGTGACAGAGGTTTCCAAGCCGACGTTGTATCTGGCGGAGATTCTGGAGCATACGCGCAGGGTGGTGGCGGAGCGGAAGGCTTCGGCTGACATGCGAGCGCTGGAGGCGGCAGCGGCCCGGCATGTTCCGCGCGGGTTTGCGCGCGCCTTGCGGGAGCGCCAGAGGCGAGGCATGGCAGTGATCGCCGAATTGAAGAAGGCTTCGCCATCGAAAGGCATTATTCGGGAGGCATTCGACCCGGTAGAGATTGCGCTGCAGTTGGAGGCGGGGGGCGCGGCGGCTCTTTCTGTGCTTACCGATGAGAGGTTCTTTCAAGGGTCGCTTCTGAACCTGCGCCGGGCCAGCGCGGCGGTGTGGCTGCCGTGCCTGCGCAAGGACTTTATGGTAGACGAGTTCCAGATGCTGGAGGCTCGGGCCAACTGTGCCGATGCGGTTCTTTTGATTGTGGCGGCGCTGAGCGATGCGGAGCTGAAGAGGCTGCGCAACAGCGCCCGGTCCTACGGCCTGGATGTGCTTTGCGAGGTGCATGATGGGGAAGAGTTGGAGCGCGCGCTGGAGCTGGAGTGCGAGTGCGTGGGTGTGAACAGCCGCGACTTGCGCAACTTTGAGGTTTCGCTGGAGCGGGCCTGCGAGTTGGCGCAGCGGCTTCCCCGGAGCGCGGTGCGGGTGGCCGAGAGCGGGATCCATACGCGAGCCGATATGCGGCGTCTGCGGGCGGCGGGGTATGAGGCGTTTTTGATTGGTGAGTCGCTGATGCGGGAGTCGCGGCCAGGCGGGGCGCTGGCGCATCTTTTGCGCGGCGAGCCGAACGCTGAGGCTGGAGCGTAGCCGCCGTGTTCGTGAAGATCTGTGCCAATACGAACCTGGAGGATGTGCGCCTGGCGGCGGAGCTGGGCGTGGACGCGGTGGGGTTTGTGTTTGCCCCCAGCAAGCGGCGGGTGACGGCCGAGCAGGTGGAGCGGATGGTGCAGGGATTGCCGCCTGGGTTGGAGCGGGTCGGTGTGTTTGACAGAAAGGCGCCGGGCGAGATCGCGAGCGATGTCCGGAGGATCGGTTTGACGGCGGCGCAGTTGCATGGGAGCTTCGACGTAGGACTGGTGCGGGCGCTGGATGCGGAGTTTGGAAATGAGCTGAAGATCATCCAGACGGTGGCCTATGCGGTGGATGCGGCGGGCGCAGCGGAGCAGGTGGATGCCGAGGAGCGGTTTGAGCTGACACTGGAGAGCGTGTTTGCCGAATCCGCGGTATGGGCGGTGCTGATCGATGCCGCGAAGGCGGGTAGCTCCGGTGGGCTGGGAGTGGCCTTGGATTGGGCGCGGGCTGCGAAGCTGGTGGGCCGGGCGACGGCCGGGCGGGCTACGCGGCCGCGGGTGATTCTGGCCGGTGGGTTGCGCGCGGAGAACGTTGCGCAGGCGATTGCGGAGTTCCAGCCGTGGGGCGTGGATGTGGCCAGCGGGGTGGAAGCTGCCGCGGGCAAGAAGGATCCGGAGCGCCTGCGGGCGTTTGTGGCGGCTGTGCGTGGCGCTGAGGCGGAGCGAGGGGACAGCGAACGGGGCTGAGGTGGAGTAATCGGCGGCCAGGCGGCGGAGGCGTCCCGGGAGCCTGCGTGGGCAAAGGGCGGGACGCCGCCGCTATGCTCTATGGGAGGTCAGGTTTGAAGCGGGGCGCGCGAGGTGAGGCGGCGACGAAGGGCTACGCTGAGGCGGTGGTGATGGTTGCGGCGATGGTGCGAGCGATTGGGTTGGCAGGCGCGAGCGCACGGGTTGGGCAGATTTTTCTGTCCCTGCGGTCGACCGGCGTTTGCGCCAACTGCGGAGGTGGTTGAAGCGGGTGAGTTTGCGTCACGCTGCCGACCCGTGTAGGATGAAGGGCGATGAAGTTTTTCTTCAGCCCGCGATTTACCCCGTCGTTCCGCTATTGGCCTGGCCTAGCGGCATCGGTGGAGTAGCATCGCACGGAGCTGAAATACCTGATCCTGCGATCTCCAGATTCCCCGAGCCGCGACCACAAAGGTTGCGGCTTTCGTGTTTTGGGGCGGCAGGTAAAGGATGGATTTTGGGTCATCCAAGGACGTTAGAGGACGGAAGAGGACGGAAGAGGACAGACGATGAGTTCGATAGTGGATTCGATGGCAACCATGACCCGTCCAGCGG
>DAHXNO010000006.1 GCA_027365345.1 Granulicella sp. | reverse complement strand
GAGATAGATGCCTGCGGCTCCCTGGCTGAGCCAGGCGCGAGCGGAGGCGAGGTACTCCGCATCCGCGCTCTGGGATGCGGGAGCACCTAACTCCACCAGGACGCGGAGGTGTCTGCCGATTGCTTCCCGGACCAGGGTATCGAAGACCGCGCTCACCTCTGGCGTGGGCTCCAGGGGCTGAGGTGCAGGGGCTTGGGGGTTCTGCGCGGCCGGTTGGAGGAGTGGCGGCCGGGCAGAGGCGGCCTGGGCGGCTTGCGGGGCGGTTTCGATGATCACGGCATCCACGCCGAGGGACTGGAGGTAATCCAGCCGCTGGGCGATTCCGGCCAGATCGCCTTGGCCGTTGCCGGTGGAGTCCTGGAAGCGGCGCGGATCGATGCGGTAGAAGACGCCGCGTTGCCACCAAGTCTGCACGGTTACGCCGGAGCCGGTCCAGTCTCTTTGCGCGAGCACCTGGGCAGACGCGGAGGGCAGATCCGCGCTGAGGAGAGCGGCTCCAAGGAGCAGAGGGGTTGTGGCGAGGCAGAGGGCCAGGCCGCAGGCTTTGCGGCGGAAGAAGATGGCAGCAAGAGATGGGAGCAGATTAGCCGCGCTGCGCATTGGGGGCTGGAAGCAGATCCGCATAGACAAAGTTGTCGCGCTCAACAATCTCGCCACGCGACACTTCAATGGTACTGGAGAACATGGGCCCGGCGCTGGCGTAGGTGTGGAACTCGCCGCGTTCTCCGCAGGGGTCTACGGTTTCGGGAAGTTCGGCGAGTAGTTGATGGTCGAGCAGGCGGCCTGCGAATTGTTTGTCCAGCTTGCGAGGATCGACGCAGACGAGGTGCGCCCGTACGCCGGAGGCGATCATCTGCCGGGCCAATTGGTGGGTGGGGATGAGCCAGCAGGGAAAGATCGGCTCCAGGCCTGTGCCAGCCATCTTCTCGACGCGGTAGGCGCGCACATCTTCCAGGAAGAGGTCACCGTAGGCGACGCCATAGAGGCCCTGAGCGACTGCTTGTCGGCAGACTTCGGCCATGAGGGCCTCGTAGATCTGATTGGAGCAGGGCCAGGGGAGCGGGACCTTCCAGAGCGGCAAGCCTGTGGCGGCTCCCTGGAGGTCAAGCAGTTCCTCGCGGAAGCCGTGCATGGCCACGCGGCCGAAGTGCTGATTGACGGTGGTGAGCAGGCCCACAACTTCGAACTCCGGGTTTTGGCGGAGCAGGTGCAGAGCCCAAGCGCAGTCTTTGCCACCGGACCAGCTCAGCAGGATGCGTTTCTTGTTGGGTGTGGCGGCCACGTTCCTTATTCTAGGCCAGAGGCGGAAGCTCCGCTGAAGGAGGGGCGAGGTTGTGCTCCTGGGGTAGAACTACTGCTGACCGAGGTAGGCGCGGTAGCGGCTCTCTACCACGCCGGTATTCCTGGCCAGATTGAGCTTGGCTACGTTGTACTGGTAGAGGGAGCTGACCAGTTGCGCGTCGGCGCTGGCGACGGCTGCCTCCGCGTCAACCACGGGCAGGTTGTCATCGACACCGGCGGCAAACCGCTGCTGCTCGTCTGAGAGCTCCTGCTGCGCGAGCTTTACGTTGCTTTGAGCCACTTTGACCAATTCCTGAGCCGCGTGGACATCGAGCATGGAGGTGCGAATCTGGGCGTCAATGGTCACGCGGAGGTCACTCAACTGCTGGCGCAGAGCGGTTAGCTGAGACTGCACCACGTCCTGCTCTCCGCGCTGTGCCGCCTCGCGGAAGAGGGGCACGCTCAAGGAGCCCTCGGCGGTGAAGTCTCCGTGGTAGGGGCCGGAGGTGAGACCGATGACGCCATAGTCGCCATTGAAGGCGAGGGTGGGCAGGCGCTGATATTTGACCGCTTTGAGTTCACGCTGGGTGAGAGCGATCTGCTGGAGCAGGCTGAGATAATCTTTGCGGTGCCGATAGGCGGTGATTTTGGCCGCATCGAGATCCATCTCTGCGAGTTGGGCAAAGGGCTCGTTGTCGGTGAGTTCCAGCTTTTGTTCGGCAGGAAGTCCGAGCTGGCGGGTCAGCTGGATGACGTCTTTATCCAACTGATTTTTGGCGGCCTCGACATACTGTTCCTGTTGTTGAAACTCGACTTGTCCGCGGAGAGCATCGAGGTTGGTTCCTGTTCCGGCCTTGAACTTCTGCTCGGCCTGATCGAAGAGCACCTGGGCAGAGCGCTGCTGGGCCTGGGCATTGCGGAGGTTGGCCTGGTCGGAGAGGATCTGAAGGTATTGCATTCCGACCTGAAGGATGAGATTTCCGCGATCCGTGAGCCGATTCAGCTGCATGACGCGGGTCTCATTGCTGAGACCACGAAGGACTTCATAGTCGGGGAGGTTGAAGAGCACCTGACTGGCGTTGAGCGAACCCTGGAGAAAAGAAAACTTGACGATTTCAGCGATGGTGTATCCCGGCGGCAGGAGGCCGGAGCTGAGGAATTCGTTGATGGTGGAGGGTTGAAAGCCCAAGGCGGCCAGGTCGAGTTCCTGTTTGGAGACCTGGCCGTTGACGCTGAGGTTGGGAATGATGGCGTTGATGACGCCGAAGGAGTCGCCGTTGACGGCACGCAAGTTGGCCTGGTCATACTTGAGGCGGACGTTGCGCGCCAAGCCGATGGAGATGGCGTCATCCAGGGAGAGAGGGAGAGCGGCGTCGCCAGCCCGCTCGACGTTGAATCCGCCCGGGGCGGTGAAGGTTCCAGAGGGAGAAAAGACGAAGCCGGATCCGGGCTGTTTGGCAAGAGCCTCATTGCGCGCGGCGACGAGTGCGCTGGGCGCCTGGGGGAGGGTTGACTGGGGCGTTTGCGCGGGGGCAGCCAGCACGGCGCTGCCAATGGCTGCCAGCAGCAGGCCACGGCTCGCAGGGTGGATGGTCCGGCCCAGAGATCTCCATTGGGGGAAGATGATTGTCACGCACCTTTTAGATTGCCATGCGGGGGGTTGAGATGCGAAATCAGCGCTGGAAATTGGCAATCTGCTTGCGAGGTTGCCGTTATTCTTTGAGGGGCTGAGGTTTTGACCGGGAGTTTTGGGGAGAACAGGGGTTGGTCAAGGGTAGGAGGGCGGTGTGTTCAGAGCGCGAGCGGCCTGTTCCAGGGTCTGCGCGGTGGAAGGTTTCCAGCCGGTTTTGACCTCATCCTCCTGCTGACCGATGGTCTTGAAGAGCAGAGCGTGGCCCCCGATATGGACGTGGGTCTGGGTGATCTGCCAACGGTCTTTGCCCACCACTCTACGTTCCACGTCGAATGTGCCCCCGGCGTAGAGCTTGGCGAGGAGGCCGTAGCCGATCAAGATGTTATGGGTGAGGCGACCGCGCAGGGAGCGGATGCGGTTGCCGTCGCGGACGACGATCATTTCGCCGGCCATGGCGGACATGACGCGCATCTCCATGTCGGGGGGGTCGAACTGGGGGTTGGGCTGGAAGCTCAGGGTGATCTCCTGAGGGCTCTGGCTGACGATGGTCCAGAGGAAGGCATCCGGCAAGATGGCGAGCAACTGAGCGGCTTGAGCGTCGTCGTGGGCGCTGTTTTTTTGCGCCTTGGTCTGCTCGGAGGGGCTATGGACAAAGTCAGCGATGCGTTTGGTCTCAGCCTGCTGCTGTTTTGGGGTGAGGGGCTGGCCGTTCAAACGGATCATCCGCCGCAGGGCGCCCTGTGGGGTTTCGATGGTGAAGTAGAGAGTGTCCTGGTTGGGGGTGACGTCGTGGTCCCAGTAGGTCCAGATGCTGTGATCGGTGTGGCTGGCCTGCACCTCAGCGGCTACGGCGGAGCGCACGACGTCCAGGGCCAAGTGGGACGATGTTTGAGCGGGCGAGAGCTGGGAGTAGAGGCAGAGAGCCGCAAGGGACAGAGCGGCCAGCGTTGCATGGAAGGACTGGGCAACTGTCCGGTGGATTCGTTTCTGCATAGCTCCAACCAGGATGCTGGAAATGGGAGTTCACCGCGCGAGCCTTGAGGCTTGGAGGGAACTCCCCGGCTTGAAGCTTGCGATGAGCTTCGGCCTCCAGTTTAAGCCGTCAAAGTGCATCTTCGGGAATGATCTTGACGAAGATCCCGTCGGGCAGAGTCCGGCCGCCGAGGAGATGAATGGCTCCGTTGCGGGTGAATCCGCGCAGCATGGAGCTCTGCGAGGAGGGGAGGTGAGAGGAGGAGGTTGGTGCGGCCGGGTTGGCGGGTTCTGGCGCTCCCAGGGAGCGGGCGGGGCCGGAGAGCGTCGGGGCTGATACGGCGGGGTTGGGCAGGCGCTTGGATTCGGGCGCCCGGCTCGGGTGGGTTTGACCGGCGCGCATCCCAGTTTGGGGCCCGCTTGTGGCGGGATTCTTGCCCCCATGATCCATCGCGTCATTGGCAAGGCGGTCGGCGTGCTTGTTCTTGTGGCGCAGGGCATGGGAGATCTCGAAGCGGTCGAGCTGGGCGATGCGGCGGCGAGCCTCCTGCCAGAGTGGGCGAAGATCGGGGGATTTCACCTTGTAGTGGCCCTGGATCTGCTTGACCATCAACTCGGAGTCGGAGACGACGCGCAGGCGGCGGTAGCGGTGATCGAGCGCCCATTGGAGGCATCCAAGGAGGCCGGAGTATTCGGCGAAGTTGTTGGTGCGGTTGCCGAGGAACACGGATAGCTCGGCCAATACGGATCCCGACTCGTCCTGTAGAACCGCCCCGTAACCGGCAGGCCCGGGGTTGCCGCGGGCTCCTCCATCGCAGTGGGCGATGACCCAGCCGTCGGGGGCGGCGCCGACGGGAGTGCGATTTGGACTCGCATGGGGAGTGGGGTCTGGGCTCCCATCAGAAGAGAAGTCCGGAGCCGTTTGAGAAAAGAGGGGGGCGGTCGCGTGAGACATCTCCGTCAGTTTACCGCCAGGGTTTCGGGGCTGGTCTGGAGAAAGTTTTGCCGGAGGCGCTTACGTTCCTGACTTGAGGTTCGTCGAAGGAGTTGTGGTTACCCTGACTCCGGAGTCAGAAACGGTATGAGCAGCAGCGATGCGATCGTGTTCGCCGGCAAGGACCGCCGGCTATCCAGTCCATTCAGTCTGAGTTTTCGCGAGGGAGCGATGCCGGGCGCGGTAGAATCAACGGTGATGATGCCGAACGCCGCGATCCGGCCGGGAACTCGCACCAGGCTAAGCGCCGATCAGTTGGACGCGCGTCAGCAGCAGCGCGCGGAAGATGACGAACTGATCCGCATTGCGCAAAGGGGTGACCGGCAGGCCTTTGATGCCTTGGTGCGGCGCTACGACCGCAGCGTGTTGCGCCTGGCGATGCATATGCTGGGCAACGAACAGGATGCGCAGGATGTGCACCAGGAGGCGTTTCTCAAAGCCTATCGCCATCTGTCGAACTTTCGATTTGAGTGCTCGTTCTATACCTGGCTGTACCGGATTGTGACCAATCTTTGTCTGGACCAGTTGCGGCGGCGGAAGAGCCGGCGGGAGGATCCGGCGACGGTGCTGGATGGGGCTGGAGACGAGATTGATCTGCTGGCGAATCTGACCGACGCCCGCGCCAGCGCCAACCCTGCTCGCGAGTTGGAGCGCAAGACGATGCAGGCTGCGATTCAGCAGGCGTTGAGTGAGCTGACTCCGCGGGAGCGCACCGTCTTTGAACTCAAGCACTACCAGGGCTTCAAGTTGAGGACCATCGGGGAGATGCTTTCCACCACGGAGGAGACGGCGAAGAATACACTGTTTCGCGCTACAAGAAAGTTACGAGCCAGGCTTGCGGATACGAGGTAGCAGGCGGCAAGAGGAGCAAGAGGAGAAAGATACAAGGCAGGGATCTCCGGAGAGCTTGTCCGGTCAAGCGTGGGCAGCGAGGCGATAGACCCCACATGGGATCCCAGGAAGGACGACCTAGAGGCCATCGAGGTACGCAATATGAAGTGTGAGATTGCCCAACAGAACATGATCCTGGCGCAGTACGGTGAGTTGCCCGATGAGCTGCAACTTCCTCTGGAGCAGCACCTGGAAGTTTGTGAGGACTGCCGGCGCGAGTGGAAGGCGTTGCTGGCGTTGAACGAAGAGTTGGCCTTGAGTCCGATGGTGGAACCGTCACCGAATCTTCTGGCGGCGTCTCGGATGCGGCTGGATGAGGCGCTGGACGATCTGCCTCCGCGTTCGGTTTTGCAGCGATTCTTTGGCAACGCCTTCCGCTGGTTGGGATTTTTGCAAGGAGCACCAGCGCTGGCGACGTTGCTGCTGGGAGTAGGTTTCCTGGGAGGGAACTTCCTGGCGCGGTATCAGGCGTTGCACTCTCCGCAGCTTCCGCGTCCGGTGATCATGTCGAATATGGCTGATGGGGAGATTGCAAATGTCTCCGGTATAGTGCAAACGCCGAGCTCTGAGTTGGTGCAGGTGAAGTACAACCGGCTGGTGCCGGAGACGGTGCAGGGATCGTTGGACGACCCGCAGATCCGTCAGCTTCTGTTGCTGGGCACGCGGCTGGCGACCAACGCGGATGTGCGGGACGACTCCGTGGCGCTGCTGGCCAGCGAGTGCCGGGCGAGCCATGACTGTGGCGGGGGCAATGACGCCACGCGTGAGATTCGCGCGACACTGGTTTCCTCCTTACGTTCGGACAAGAATCCGAACGTTCGTCTGAAGGCTCTGGCTGGTCTGCAGCCCTATATCGCTCAGGATGAGCAGGTACGCGATGCGGTTCTGGACGCTCTGCTCTATGACACGAACGCAGAGGTGCGGGAGCAGGCGATCTCCATGCTTACGCCGGTGGAAGCGGACTCCAGCGTGCGCCAGGTGTTGCGCACGGTTTCCTCACAGGATGCGAATCCGGCGATCCGCAATGCGTCCTTCCAGGAGCTGCAGGGGTCGGCTGATATCCAGTAGACACGCATGCGGCGAGTGGCGATGAGGCAGAGGATCGAATCCGAGGCGATGGGACGGAGATGGCGTGACGGAGCCTCCGCAGGGACGATCCGCAGGCGAGAGAGTGAGTTTGCGCCTGGGCGAGGTTGGTGCCCGGCTGAGGTTGTACGTGGACTGAAGCTGTTTGGGGTTTTGATGATGACGTTGCCTCTACTGGCGCCCAAGGCGAGTGCTGAGGATGCGGCAGGAGCAGTGAGTTGGCAGAGCGCGGCTCTGGCGGGAGCGGGGGCCCATGGAGGTTCTTCGGGGGCGGCTTTGCGGGGAATTCCACCGCATGCTCCGGGCTATCTGGGGACGTTGTTTCAAGACCTGAGCGACGAACAAGCCGCGGCGCTGCATCTGAAGAGCGGCTCCGGGGTGGTGGTTCAGATGGTGGATCACGATGGGCCGGCTGGGAAGGCGGGGCTGGAACCGCAGGATGTGATTGTGAGCCTGAACGGGCAGGAGGTGGAGGGGGCGGCGGCTATGCGGAGGATGATCCGTGACGCGGGGGTGGGGGCCGATGTTTCTTTAGTGGTGTTGCGGGATGGGCAGAGGATGGTGATCCATGCCCGGTTGGCGTACCGAGGCGAAGTGGAGCGAGAGGCGATGCTGCATATGGCGGAGGTGGAACCGGAAGTACCTCCGGCAGACCCGTCGGAGGACGGGATGGCGGCCGATCCGGTGGCCCAGGAGCCGCTCTCGCGCAGCCGCCGGTTCCTGATGCAGATGCTGCATACGACCCCATATACGGGGTTGATCGTGGCGAACATGGAGCCTCAGTTGGGTGAGTTTTTTGGGGCTCCGGCTGGGACGGGAGTGCTGGTGGAGTCGGTTGCGGCCGAAAGCCCGGCCGCAGTGGCGGGGCTGCGGGCTGGGGACGTGATTCTGAAGGCAGACGCGATCGAGATCCACTCGACGAGCGCGTGGGTGTTGCGGCTGCACCGGAGCCGAGGCCGCGGGATGGTGCTGGTAGTGCTGCGGGACAGGCGGGAGCAGACGAAGATGCTGACTCCGGCGGGCAGGAAGCCGTAGGTTTTTACGCGTGGCTGCGAAGAGGCGGTGTGTCTCTGCTGGTTGGGGCGCCTACTTGTTGACGCTGACGGGTTTGCCTTCCTGCACGTAGTTTTTGTTCCAGGAGGGAATCTCGACGATATAGGTTCCGGGCTTTTCGATGACGCACTGGCAGCCGAGGCGGGAGTTGAGTTGCAGGCCGGGAGCCATGTCGAGGCGATCGAGTTCGAGATCTTCGGCTTCGGAGACTCCCTCCGCTCCGCGCTTGAGGAAGATGTGGCAGGTGGTGCAAGCGGCGACGCCGCCACAGGCGTGATCGAGGAAGATGCCGTAGTTCTCGGCTACGTCGAGGAAACTCATCGGCTGGCCGTGGCCATCATAGGGAAGAGACCCGAAGGGGAACTCTACCGTTTTATTTTCAGGCTGGAAGGTGACGCGCACCATCCTCTCGCCGGGAGGCTTGGAAAGATCGATTGGCGAAGGGGTCTTGTTCTGATGGTCTGACATGGTTTCTTTATTTTAGGACCATTTCGGTTTGAGGGTTCCGGACCCATCCGATCTGAGGAGTTTGGGGCCAAGTAGACTGGGAAGAGCATGATGGTCCTGCAACCGGAGCGCAGCACTGCCGGGACAGGTAGGGTTCCACTGCGCAGGCTTTGTCGGCGGAGCAACCCTGATAGCGAGAAAAGGAGAATGACTGTGACAACGGAAGCGAAGTGCCCCATGTCCATGGATGAAAACCGGGCGACTGTAGCGGGAACGCCAAGCAATGCGAACTGGTGGCCGCATGCTCTGAATCTGAAACTGCTGAATCAGAACTGCCCACTGGCCAACCCGATGGGGGAGGCTTTCGAATATGGGAAAGAGTTCAAGAGCCTGGATCTGGAGGCGGTGATCAAGGATCTGCGCGCCTTGATGGTCACCTCACAGGATTGGTGGCCTGCGGATTATGGGCACTATGGCCCGTTGTTTATCCGCATGGCCTGGCATGCGGCTGGAACGTACCGGATTGCGGATGGGCGTGGCGGCGCCGGGGCTGGGATGCAGCGATTTGCTCCTCTCAATAGCTGGCCGGACAATGTGAGCCTGGATAAGGCGCGGCGGCTGCTATGGCCGATCAAGCAGAAGTATGGGCGGAAGATCTCCTGGGGCGACTTGATGGTGCTGACGGGAAATGTTGCGCTGGAGTCGATGGGCTTGAAGACGTTTGGGTTCGGCGGTGGGCGGGTGGACGCCTGGGAGCCGGACGAGACGTACTGGGGACCGGAGACGACCTGGCTGGGTGACCAGCGATACAGCGGAGACCGGGAGCTGGCCAATCCGCTGGGCGCTGTGCAGATGGGCTTGATCTATGTGAACCCGGAGGGGCCGAACGGAAACCCGGACCCGGTGGCGGCGGCGCGGGACATTCGCGAGACCTTTGCGCGTATGGCGATGAATGATGAGGAGACGGTGGCGCTGATTGCGGGCGGACACGCCTTTGGCAAGGCTCATGGTGCGGGTGATCCGCAAAAGTACCTGGGACGGGAGCCGGAGGCTGCGCCGATCGAAGAACAGGGCCTGGGATGGAAGAACAGCCTGGGTACGGGGAGCGGAGACGACACCATCACCAGTGGTCTGGAGGGTGCCTGGACAAGGACGCCGACGCAATGGGACAACGAGTACCTGACGAATCTGTTCAAGTATGAGTGGGTGCTGACCAAGAGCCCGGCGGGAGCTCATCAGTGGACTCCCAAGGAGGCTGAGGCGCAGGGCACTGTGCCGGATGCGCACGACGCGACCAAGAAGCATGCGCCGATGATGTTTACCACGGATCTGTCGCTGCGCTTTGATCCGGTCTATGAGAAGATCGCGCGGCGGTATATGGAGCATCCGGAGGAGCTGACGGAGGCGTTTTCGAAGGCCTGGTTTAAGTTGACTCACCGGGATATGGGGCCGGTTTCCAGGTATCTGGGACCGCTGGTTCCTAAGGAAACGCTGATCTGGCAGGATCCGCTTCCGGCGGTGAATCACGGGCTGCTGGAGGAAGCAGATGTGGCGGCGCTGAAGGCTGCGTTGCTGAACTCGGGACTGTCGACTGGGGAGTTGGTGAAGGCCGCATGGGCTTCTGCTTCGACCTTCCGGGGAAGCGACAAGCGTGGCGGCGCGAATGGGGCGCGGCTGCGGCTGGCTCCGCAGAGGTACTGGCAGGCCAACGAGCCGGCAGAGTTGGGCAGGATTCTGGAGACGCTGGAGAAGGTACAAAAGGAGTTCAATAGCAAGCTAAGTGGCGGGAAGAAGGTTTCCCTGGCGGATGTGATCGTCCTGGGCGGCTGCGCAGCGGTGGAGGATGCGGCGAAGAAGGCCGGCGTGGAGGTGAGGGTTCCCTTTACTCCGGGCCGGACGGACGCGACGGCGGAGCAGACCGATGTGGCGAGTTTTGCGCCGCTGGAGCCCAGGGCCGATGGATTCCGCAACTACGTGCGCAAGGATCTTCAGTCCGTTGCCGCGGAGATGTTGCTGGATAAGGCCAATCTGCTTACCTTGACCGCGCCGGAGATGACGGTTCTGATCGGCGGCTTGCGGGTGCTCAACGCCAACTTTGGCAAGAGCTCCCATGGGGTCTTCACCAAGCGGCCAGGGGTGCTGACGAATGATTTCTTTGTGAACCTGCTGGATATGGGGACGAAGTGGCAGAAGTCAGCTACCGAGGACGGCGTGCTGGAGGGCCATGACCGGGCGACGGGCGCGTTGAAGTGGACGGGCACGGTGGTTGATCTGATCTTTGGTTCAAACGCTCAACTGCGGGCCATCGCCGAGGTGTATGCCAGCAGCGACGGACAGGAGCGGTTTGTGCGGGACTTTGTGGCGGCCTGGAGCAAGGTGATGTATCTGGACCGGTTCGACTTGCAGTAGACCGCAGTGGAATGCGATGCAGTCGGCGGGGCTCTGATTCGGGTTCCGGCAGCAGGGGCTCTCCGGACGGGTGTTTCTGGCCTGTGCGGAGAGCCCTTGATTGTTTGGCATGGGCCAGATGTGCATTGAACCGGTGAGCACTGCCGGCGTTGGATGTGTGCAATAACGGATGGGGAGGGTATGGCGAGGGAGCGGCGAAGTTTTGTAGCGTTGGCGTTGGTTGTTGCGGCAGCGCTGGGGATGCAGGCGATTCGACCATCGCTTGGCTCCCCTGCAGGAGCACAGGTGGAGATGAACGTTCCGCCACAGGTGAAAGAGATCCTGGTGCGGCGCTGCTATGCTTGCCACTCCGATCAGCCACGGCTGGTGTGGTGGGATCAGGTTGCGCCGGTGTACTGGGTGGTGGCGTCTGATGTGCAGCGGGCGAGACGGGTGCTGAACTTTTCAGAACTGGGTGCCAAGCCTCTGGCCCGGCAGCGGGCGGAGCTGTTTGAGTCAGTGAATCAGATTCAGTTGGGCGCCATGCCGATGGGGCTGTATCTGCTGGGGCATCCACACTCTGGCGTGACGGCAAAGGAGCTGGCCACGCTGAAGGCTTATCTGGCTCCGTTTCAGCCGGTGGATGCGACGAGTGTTGGGGATGAGCCGGCGGATGAGAGCGTGGCGGTTCTCTCATCGCCTGGGTTGCAACGACAGCCCGCAGGACCTTCGCCGAACGGTGTGCCGTTTTTGCCCGGCTTTGCCGATTGGAAGGTGATCAGTGTGGCCGATCGCGGGGACGATCACACGCTGAGGATCGTTACCGGCAACGATATCGCGATCCGGGCGATTCAGGCGCGGCAGTTGCCATCCTGGCCGGAGGGCGCGGCGTTTGCCAGCATTGCGTGGCAGGCCGTGGACGATGGGCAGGGGCATCTGCGGCCGGGGAAGTTTCTGCAGGTGGAGTTCATGGAGAAGCATCGGGTGCAGTTTGCCGGTACGGAGGGTTGGGGGTTTGCACGCTTTGTGGGCGACCGTTTGCAGCCCTATGGAAAAGGGCCGCGCTTTGATAACGAGTGCCTGGGATGCCATGAGCCGGTGAAAGGGAATGACTTTGTCTTTTCCCTTCCATTGCCCAGAGGGTCAGGCCCGGGAGGGTTGAGACGATGAGGATGCAACGGGCGGCTGCCGCTGCGGTGCTGCTGGTGCTGCTGTGCGGATGCCGGCAGAAGGTGGCTGATCGCGATCTGTATGACATGCAGGCGGAGCTGAGCGGCTGGTTGCCGTATTCCGTTTTCCAGTGGCAGCCGTTGACCACAGAGGTGGATCGGAGCGCGGGTACGATGGAAACGCTGTTCGGAAACGAGGCCGCTGCCAAGGCAGCCAGGGAGGGGGTGGCGTACCCGGACGGTGCGGTACTGGGGTTGGTGACCTGGCGGGAGGCTGAAGATCCGCACTGGTTTGGCGCGAGGATTCCGGGACGACCGGTCTCGGTGGAGTTTGTGGTAGTGGGTCGGGGGGTGGATGAGAGGTTTGAGGGAACGCCGTGGAAGGAGGTTGGCGGGGGCTCAGCGGCGGAGATTGAGGCGATGCGCGTGGCCCGGATTCCGTAGGAGTCCGTAGACTGGGTTGGGTCTGTGAGGCTGTGGCCGATTAGCTGTCTGGGGTGGGTTTCGCGGGGTTAGGTTTGGCTGGTTGGATAGGGTTTGGTTGGGTGCTGGGTTCAATTTGGGCCGGAGCGAAGGGGTGGGGCGCCGAGGGGGCTTGTCCGAGACTGCTGAGACTCTGGCGAGCGGTCTCCATGGTCTTGCCGCCGAGCGCTCCGGTGACGGCAGAGTCCATCATCATCTCAGCGAGTGGGCGGGTGAGTTGGTCGAGGGTTTCGATGGCTTCGCGGATGATCTTGTAGTCGTCGCCCTGCATGAGGCGGCTGAGTTCGGTGGCGGCCAACTCGATGGCGGCGTGGACATCGGGAGGGAGCTGTGGCCAAGCGGGGGATTGCTTGCCTTTGTGCAGGGCGTCAAGGATGATTTGCGCTTCATTACGGGCTTCGACGAGCTGGCGGGCGCGGATGTCTTCCTCGGCGTGGTCGAAGGAGTCCAGGATCATGGTTTCGACCTGTTCGTCGGTGAGGCCATAGGTGGGTTTGACTTCAACCTGAGCCTGTTTGCCGCTGCGCTGTTCGAGGGCGCTGACGTGCAGGATCCCATTGGCGTCGATGAGGAATTTGACCTCAATGCGGGGCAGGCCGGCGACCATGGGCGGGATGCCTTTGAGGTCAAAGCGGGCGAGCGAGCGGCAGTCTTTGGCCATCTCGCGTTCACCCTGCAGGACGTGGATGGCGACGTTGGTCTGGCCATCGACGCCGGTGGTGAAGTGTTCCGTGGCTGAGGCCGGGATGGTGCTGTTGCGCTGGAGGATGCGGGCCACGACGCCGCCGAGCGCCTCGATGCCGAGAGACAAGGGGGTGACGTCGAGCAAAAGCAGATCGCTGGTGGCGGGGCTGGTGACGCCGGAGAGGATCTGAGCCTGGACGGCTGCTCCGAGGGCGACCACCTCGTCTGGGTTGAGCTCAGTGTGAAGCTTTTTGCCGCGGGCTTCGAGATCGAAGAGCTGGGTGACCAGAGCGCGCACGGCGGGGATGCGGGTGGAACCGCCCACCATGACGACCTCCTGGATCTGATCGGGGGCGAGCTTCGCGTCTTTGAGCGCCTGTTGCACAGGACCGACAGTGCGACGGAGGATAGGCGCGATGAGCTGCTCGAACTGGGTGCGGGTAATTTCGCGCGCGTAGATTCCGGCCGGTTTTTCGCCGAGTGGCGGCAGGGGAATGGAGAGGATGGCGCTGGTGGAGGCGCTGAGAGCGATTTTTGCGTCGATGATGGCTTTGCGCAGGTGCTGGATAGACTCCGGGTGGGTAAGGATACTCTGATAGACATCGTCACCCAGGTCGCCGCGGATGTCGTCGAGGGCTACGGCGGTGAGCAGGTTATCGATGTCGTCTCCACCGAGATGGGTGTCTCCTCCGGTGCTGATGACCTCGAAGATGCCGTCATGGAGTTTGAGGATGGAGATGTCGAAGGTGCCTCCGCCGAGGTCGTAGACGGCGATGATGCCGTCCTTCTGTTTGTCGAGACCGTAGGCGAGGGCGGCTGCGGTGGGTTCGTTGACCAGGCGCAGGACTTCGAGGCCGGCGATGCGGCCTGCGTCCTTGGTGGCCTGGCGCTGAGCGTCGTTGAAGTAAGCGGGGACGGTGATGACCGCCTTGCGCACGGGAGCGCCGAAGAAGCGCTCGGCGTTGCGCTTGAGCTGCAGGAGGATGTAGGCGGAGATCTCTGGGGGAGTGAGGGTAAGGCCACCGACCTGGAGCTTGAGGACCTCGCCCGGCTTGAGACCGTCGGCTAGGCGGAAGGGAAAGTGCACGAGTTCGGGCTGGACGTCAGCCATGTCGCGGCCCATGAGTCGCTTGACGGAGTAGACGGCGTTGGCCGAGTTGCTGAGAAGTACGTTGCGCGCCGCGTTGCCGACGCTGAAGCCGTCGGCGGTCTCCTGGTCAAAGGCGACCACGGAGGGAACGATGGGGCTGCCGTCTTCGCCGGGGATGACGGCGGGTGCGTCGCCCTGCATGTAGGCGACCAGGGAGTTGGTGGTGCCAAGGTCGATGCCGACTACCCGGCCGTCGAATGGATCGGCGGCTGGTTGGGTGGAGTTCTGGGGGTCTTCGACCACGGCTTCCTCTGCTTTCTGGGTTGGGGAAGAAAGAGACTTCCTTAGAGACTATTTTCCTCTATCCGATGGTATTTGTGCTGGTTTGGATGCAGCGAGGGTGACCGGCAGGTGGGGTTGGAAGGGACGGGATTGGGGGCGTCAGGGTTGGAAGACGAGGCGCGCGCCCTGGGTGTCTACGTTCCAATGGGAGCGGATCTCGCGTAGAGGGGCGACCTGGTAGGTGAACTCGACGGGGTTGACGGCGATCATGGCGAAGAAGGCAGTGGTGGCCTCACGAATCTGGTCCAGGGAGGCGCTGCCGAAGCCGCTGCCGAGCAACTCCAGGCCGGAGCTGCGTAAGGTAGAGGCGGCGAGGTTGAGGGTGGGGCCGGCCATGTTGCCGATCTGGACGTAGCGGATGCGCCGGGCGGCGTGCTGGAGACCCTTTTCTGTGATGGCGGAGAGCAGCGTCTCAGCGGGTGGGCCCCAGAGGTAGTCGAGGATGATGTCGATATTTTTGCCGGTGAGTTCGCTGCGGAGGACGGTGAGGAGGGCGTCTGGGTCCTGGTTGAGACTGATGGTCGCGTCGGCTCCGAGGGATTTGAGACTTTGGAGAGTCTGAGGGTTACGACCGACGGCGACGATGGCTCCGGCTCCGTGGGCTTTGGCAATCTGCGCGGCGAGCCGGCCGGATGCTCCGGTAGCGCCCAGGATCAGGATGTTTTCTCCGGGCTGGAAACGGGCTCGCAGCAGAGCCACGGCGGAGGACATGGCAGGGTTGGCGATGGCTGCGGCGGTAGCGTCGTCGATGGCGTCCGGCAGGGGGATGAGCATGTTGGCGGAGGCGAGGGATTGCTCCGCAAAGGTACCGAAGGGCGAGCGGGCAGCTCCGAAGAAGACACGGGCCCCGGCCGGGAGCTGGCCGAAGGAGGAGCGCAGGCGGCCGACTCCGTCGACACCGGGGACGAAGGGAAGAACTCCGGTGCTGCCGTAGTGGGAGCCGTTGGCAAGAGAGCGGACGATACGGTGAAGCGCCGCGGCGGAGACGTCGACGAGGGCTTCGCCGGGCGAGGGAGTGGGATCAGCGAAGGAGGCGTAAGCGGGAGGAGCGTCAAAGGCCTGAACAACGGCTGCGTTCAAAGGAGGACTCCGATAGAGGGTGGATTTTGCGGAAGCTGGATTTCGGCGTGAAGACGAGGAGACGGAGCGCTTTGGGCAGGGGCTTTGCCGTTCTGCTTGCGCTTTTTGCTTTCCCTCTTTCCGCTAGCTCTGTGGAGCTGTGGCTGCATCCAATGCGGCGTTGACGTCGCGAACCAGGTTGCGAATGTAGCTGCGGCGGTTGAGCAGAGACACCAAAGCCTGTTTGCAGGCCTCCTGGGAGGCATGGTTCGAGGCGTCCAAGGCGTTGTCCCATGCTGTCCAGAGGGCTTCCAGTTGGTGACGAGACTCGCAAAGCATGGCGGTGAACTTGGCGCGGGCGGACTCGAGCTGGGCGCGAGCGTCGGGATCGTCGCCGCTCATCTTGATCTCTTCGAGGGCCATATTGAGCTCAAAGGCCTCTTCGAGAAGGTCAGGGGGGACGGCCTGCTTCTTTTCGGTGCCGGAGGCCCGGGCGGCGTCGGTAGCGGAGCGGGACTGCTCATCGAGCTGGATGCCGTGCAGGGTGAGCAGGTATTCGGTGCGAAGGATGGGATCGCGAAGGGTACGGTAGGCGTCATTGAGCCGGGAGCTGGCTGCGAGCGCTGCCTGCTGCTCTTCCGGGGGGCGGGAGGCAAAGCGATCGGGGTGGAGCTTGCGGGATTGCGCGTAGAAGGTCCTTTCCAGAGCCGCGAGATCGATGCGCAGGTGGTGCGGGAGGGAGAAGAGGGTGAAGTAATCCGTATCGCTCATGGCAACTTTAGATTATGCGCGAGAGAGGATTTGCGCCAAGCGCTGGAGGTCAGAGGGGTTCCGGCTGCGCAGAACTTGCACGGGTGGTCTGGCGCGGGTGGTATTCTGAGCCTCGCTATGAGTGATTCGACGCTGACGCCACCAGTTGAGTTGGCTGAGGAACAGGGCTCCACGACGCCCTCCTCAGCCGTGAGCAAGGACCTAGATGGAGCCGTTTTGGAAGCGACGGAGAAGACATCGCTGGACATCGTGGAGATCATGTCCATTCTGCCCCATCGCTATCCGTTGCTGTTGATCGATCGGGTGTTGGAGATGGAGCGTAAGAAGAGGATCGTTGCGCTGAAGAATGTAACGGCCAACGAGCCGCACTTCACCGGCCACTTTCCGGATTATCCGATTATGCCGGGGGTTCTGATTGTGGAGGCCATTGCGCAGGCAGGCGGGGCTCTGTTGCTGACGGAGATTCCCGACCGCGACGAGAAGCTGATGGTCTTTACGGGGATTGAGGCGGCCAGGTTTCGCCGGGCGGTGGTTCCGGGTGACCAGCTTCGCATTGAGGTGACGGTGCTGAATTGGCGGCGAACGGCGGTGAAGTTGAGCGGCAAGGCTACGGTGGATGGAGCGGTGGCCTGCGAGGCGACGATCATGTGCATGCTGGTGCCAAGAGGCAATCGAAAGGCAGCCGCAGGGACTGGCACAGAGGTGGAAGCAAGGTGAGCATTCATCCGACGGCGATTGTCTCCGCGGGAGCCGTGGTCCCTGATAGTTGCATGGTGGGGCCGTACTGCACGGTTGGGCCGCATGTGGTGCTGGGTGAGGGGTGCGAACTGGTGTCCCATGTGGTGCTGGAGGGACACACGACACTGGGCGCGCGGAACAAGGTGTATCCCTTCGCATGCCTGGGCGTTGCGCCGCAGGACCTGAAGTATGCCGGGGAACCGACCGGAGCGACCTTTGGGGATGACAACACGATTCGCGAGTATGTGACGATCTCGCGGGGGACGGCTGCGGGAGGCGGCAGGACCAGGGTAGGGTCCGGTTGCCTGATTATGGCCTACGTGCATGTGGGACATGACTCTTCGATTGGGAACGGGTGCATTCTGGCCAATGCGGCGACGCTGGCCGGGCATGTGGTGGTGGAGGACTTCGCCACGGTGGGAGCGCTGTGCCCGGTGCATCAGTACTGCCGTATTGGAAGGTACAGTTTTATTGGGGGAGGCACGACGATCACTCAGGATGTGCTGCCCTACTCGCTGACCTGCGCGGAGCGGAACAATCATGCTTATGGCCTGAACAAGGTGGGCTTGCAGCGGCGCGGGTTCAGCGCGGAGCAGTTGCGGGAGCTGGGGACGGCGATGCGCGCGCTGATTGGGGGTAAGCGCAATACGACTCAGGCGCTGGAGGTGATCCACGAGATGCTGGCTCAGGGCGTGGGCGGGGAGCATGTGCAGTATCTGGCGGAGTTTGTCGAAGCGAGTGAGCGGGGAGCGATCCGGTAATGACTCCGGGCGACGCAGAGCCGCTGGGGCTGATTGCGGGAAACGGGCGATTTCCTTTCCTTTTGCTGGAGGCGGCGCGAGCGCAGGGGCTGCGGGTGGTGGTGGCGGCGATCAAGGAGGAGACGGATCCGGAGATGAACAAGCGCGCGGAGCGCGAGCCGGAGGCGGTGCGGGTACACTGGCTTTCGCTGGGAGAGCTGTCGCGGCTGATTGAGACGTTCCAGCGCGAGGGGGTGAGGCGTGCGGTGATGGCTGGGCAGGTGAAGCACAAGCAGATCTTCTCCAGCATCCGGCCGGACTGGCGGCTGGGTAAGCTGTTGCTGAATCTGCGCACGCGGAATACAGATATGCTGCTGGGCGCGGTGGCCAAGGTGCTGGAGGATGAGGGAATCCATCTGATCTCTTCCACTGCGTATCTGGAGCCGATGCTGGCGAACGAGGGAGTACTGACGCGGCGCGCCCCGGATGCGGCCGAGCGGGCCGATATGGAGTATGGGCTGAGGGTGGCGCGAGCGGTGGCGGGATTTGATCTGGGGCAGACGGTAGTGATCGCGGCCGGAGCCTGTGTCGCCGTCGAGGCGATGGAGGGGACCGATGCGACAATTGCCAGGGCGGGAGAGATTCTGCGGAGTTTGAATGATGGAGATGTGGCTGGGGATGGCTCCGGCGGGGGGCAGGATGCAAGGACGCTGGACCGGCGCGAAAAATGCTTCCGAATGTTCTGCGGCAGCGTCAATCCCGTCACAATTCCCAGCTTGGCCGCCAGATACTGTACCAGAATCGCCATCAAATTCGACCACAGCAGAACCCAAAGCAGCCGATACCCAAA
>DAHXNO010000003.1 GCA_027365345.1 Granulicella sp. | reverse complement strand
GGGGCACCTGACACAGAGTCGTGTGCTGGGCATGCTCAAGAACCCGTCCTATGCCGGGATGTATGTCTTTGGTCGTTATCAATATCGCCGTCAGATCAGCCCCACGGGTGAGGTGCATCAACGGATACACCCAGTCCCTATGGCGGACTGGCGCGTCAGTCTGCAAGAGCACCATGAAGGGTACATTCCTTGGGACGAGTACCTGAAAAACCAGGAGCGCCTGGAGAAGAACCGCACCAATGGCGGAGAAATGATACTGAGCGGTCCAGCACGCGAAGGACTGGCCTTACTCCAAGGGCTACTGGTGTGCGGACACTGCGGCCGAGCGCTCACCGTCCGTTACACCGGCAATGGCGGCATCTATCCCTGCTATCTGTGCAACCGGCTACGCCGCGAAGGCCTGGCCAGCAAAGGCTGTATGAGCTTCCGTTGCGATTTGCTCGATGCCGCCATCGCCGAGCAAGTGCTGCAGGCCCTGCAGCCGGCCGAACTCGAGCTGGCTCTGGCAGCACTGGAGGAGTTGGAAGCGCGGGACCACACCCTCGGACGCCAGTGGCAGATGCGGCTCGAACGCGCCGAGTATGAGGCCGCACTCGCCGAAAGGCGCTATCAGGAAGTTGATCCTTCGCAGCGGCTGGTTGCTGCCACATTGGAACGGCGCTGGAATGCGGCACTGCTGCAACTGGAAGAACTCAGAAAACAAGCTGCGGAATTTCAGCGCCAGCAAGCGCGTGTCGCAACCCCGGAGCAGAAGGCGAAAGTCCTCGCCCTGGCCAAGGACCTGCCGCAGTTGTGGCACGCTCCCACCACACAGGCCAGAGACCGCAAGCGGATGCTGCGGCTCCTCATCAAGGACATTACCGTCGAGAAGTCCCCTGTTCCCAAGCAGCTTTTGGTCCACCTTCGATGGCAGGGGAATGCCTGTACCGACCTTACTCTCCAACTCCCGCCTAACATGGCGGATCGGGTGCGTTATCCCGCCGCAATCGTCGATCGCATCCGAGATATGGCTCACCACTTGCACGATGCCGAGATCGCCGACCAATTCCGCCAGGAAGGATATAGCAGCGCCAAAGGCAGGCCTTACACGGCGAAGATCATCCAGTGGATCCGCTTCCGCTATCGAATCCCGCCTCCCGCGCTTCAGAAGCCCGAAGAACTGACTGTCCACCAGGTGGCACGACATTTTGGAGTTAGCGAGAACGTGGTCTACTACTGGATCGAGCATGCGCTTTTGCAGGCACGTAAGCTTAACGCCGGATCTCCATACTGGATCACGCTCAACGGAACAGACGAACAGAAGCTTCGAGACTGGGTGCATAATTCAAGCAGGATTCACCCCACATCCTCAACCCTCACAGAGGAAGGTGCATTATGAAACCACCGTTCAGAGCCATGCGCAGCGCCGTCAACGTCAGTTCGTCTTCCATGTTGCGGTCCAGCGCCCAGCCGATCACCCGGCGCGAAAAGGCATCCAGGATCACCGCCAGGAAAACGAACTCCTCGCGCAGCCGGATATAGGTGATATC
>DAHXNO010000207.1 GCA_027365345.1 Granulicella sp. | reverse complement strand
GCTGGTCAACTTGCCGACGCTGCCCGTCAGCGACCTGCCCGACTGGCTACCCGACCGCTGGAAAGTTACCCAGAAATTCCGCCTGGCCGCTCTGCAAAGTCAAACTCCCCTCCCTTGACCCTACCTGCGGTTCACATACCGTTCCCATAGTTCGGTACCATATCGATTGTCCATCCAATGGCTTGCGCAGAGGAACGAGCAGGCCCCTCCGTCCTTGAATTGGCGGAGAGCCGCCGCGAAGAAGGCGACATGGGGATCCGCCCGCCCCGCTGTCGTCGGGTAGGCTTCGCGGCAATAGGGGCGGGCTCCCTCAGGCATTGCCTCGGGGAGCAGGCAAGGCGGGTTTCTTATCGCGAGGCCAGCGGCAATCATGTGCGCGTCGAGGGCGAGCTTATCAAATCTGGCGGCGAAGGGCGGTGCCCCGCTGCTGCGGCGGCGGTGGTTAGGGCTTCGGGCTCAGCGGCGGGACTGTTAATCGGGAGAGTGCCCGGACAAACTCGGCGCTCAACCTGTTATGTATTTCAATAGGCAGCTGATATATAAGGCTTTGGCAGGCGGCATTTCGCAGGATGTTGCGCTGTCCTCCGCTATCCTTTGCCCATAGATTCTGCTGATGGGGTGTGAGAACCTCTAATATACATACACAGCAGGATCCGGTAGAGGGTAGGCGGCGCTACAGGGCGTGTGCGGGTTTCAGCACGATCACAATGTCGTTAGCTATTCATATTGTCGCGGCGCTCGTTGGAATCTGGGTCCTCGCCTTGACCTTCATCATGCGAGAAACCACCGAGGGGAGGTGGGTGAATCGCATCGATGAATTCTGGGTACGCGTCGACGATCGGCGAATCGTCGCCGGAGGGTTGTGGCTCAGCCTTTGCGATTCAACTCCTGCCAAGCTGACGAGGGTGTTCAACAGAATCGCTGGCGGTAAAATAATTTCGCTGCGCCTGATCGGGGTTTCAGGGGCGTTGTCATTTGCCTCGCTTTTCCTGTCCCTTGCATCTCTCTTTGGGGTGCTGAGCTATCTTCTCCTTGCTCATGCCGACCTGTTTAAATAGAAGGTTCCGGCATTAACAGACCTAAAGGCCGTGATAGGCGTATTTTTGTTTGGTTTCCTGGCGTGCATGGCACTCACGTTCGTGTCGGGGATGTTGTTCGTCCTCCCAGTGATTTTCAAATCTCGTTTCTGGGTTTGGCTAAGCTGCCTCCCAGCAGTATTATCTCTCTGGGTCCTTATTCGTGTTCTTTCTCTGCGCACCTTGGCTGCTGGTCCATTAACTCTCGTTCTTTCATTTATCGTCAGCTTAGTGTCTGATGTGGTGTTGGTGGCGGTTACTAGACAGTCACTCAAGTGGGTAACCTCGGGTGCGTCTGCCGCGAGGGTCGCGTGGTCGATTGTGATTCAAATTTTTCTCGTGCTTCTAGTATTCTTGCTTCCGACGCGAATATTATTCCACCAGGCCCTCCACAAACCAACGACCAGCGTTGCCATGGGCGCGCTCGCCGTCGCGGTCTTCAACCTTCCGAAAGCCTTTGCGTCGGCCTGCTTTTTAGCGTCTCTGGCGTTTTTGATTCTTTATCGCGCCACCTGGCCAGTGGTAGGAAGACTGGCGTATATCTTCACGCAGCCGGAGGACCTCTGGAAGCGCGCTTTACTGCGGACAATTTCTATTGCAGCCGCCGCGTATGGACTGAAGGGCATTCCCAGTACCGGATTCTTGGTTAAGATAGCCAATTCTTTAGCGAGATAAATAGGGATTGCGCGGATTTTTTGGTGGGCGGCCGAGGCATTTGGCCCAGAATCGGCCTCGAACGATGCGTGACCACGGTCCCTCGTCCGTCGCGGCGGGGCGGTCGTGGATGCCGCTGCCCGAGCCGGTCGTTGACGAACCTGGATGGATCGCGGTCCTCGCTGCAAAAGCGCAGTCCCAACTGCAATGGGTTGGAGCATGCGGCCCTGCCCGTTGGCGCGGGGCCGGGCACAAGGGAGAGCGGACGGGTGGGGGCAACAGTCGATGGATCGCTGCCTTGAGGCCCCGCGCCGGTGTTGTCTCGGGATCGATAATTGGGCGGCCGCAGCTTCGTAGCAGCCCCTGGCTGCTCGGGCGGAAATTTTCGGCATGGCCCTTTTCTCAGTCGGACGCAAGAGCGGCGGCCTGGAGGCCACCGCTCTTGCGTGTTTCGATGCGCAGCGCGCAGACGGATGATGCGCCACGCGGCGATCAGTGGATATCGAACTGCTCCGGGTGCAGGCTCGGATCGCTCTTCACCAGGATGGTCTTTCCAGACATCTCTTCCATCTCCTGGAGCCATTTGCCGCCGCCGCTCTTGAGTTGCTTCACCGTCTCCGGATTCACGCGCAGCATGATGTCTCCCTTGTCGATCTGCTTGTGCATCTTCCGCATCTCGATGTAGATGTCATTGCAGATGGTGACGGGCGACTTCACCATGCCGGTGCCTGCGCACACGCTGCAGGTGGTGGAAAGAGTCCGCTCCAGCGACTGCTTGACCCGCTTGCGGGTGATCGCCACCAAGCCAAAATCGTTGAACTGCAGCACCTTGGAGGGCGCGCGGTCTTGCTTCAGCTCCTCCTCCAGCGCCGCCATCACACGATTCCGGTTCTTGCGCTCATCCATATCGATGAAGTCGATGATGATGATCCCGCCCAGGTCCCGCAGGCGGATCTGGCGCACAATCTCTGGAATGGCGTCCAGGTTCGTCTTTACAATCGTGTCTTCCAGACGAGCCGTCTTGCCAACGTACTTGCCGGTGTTGATGTCAATGGCTACCAGAGCCTCGGTCTGGTTGATGACGATGGATCCGCCCGACTTGAGCCACACCTTGGAACGTAGCGCCGCGTTGATCTCTTCCGTGATGCCGAACTGCTCAAAGAGCGGCGTATCCTTCATGTAGAGCTTGACACGGCGGATCAGGCTGGGCTGGAAGCGCTGCAGGAAGCGCAGCACACGCTCATACTCAGCCTCCGTATCCACCCAGATGGCGGAGAAGTTGTCCGTCACCTGGTCGCGCAGAATCCGCTCAATCAGGTTGAGATCGTGATAGATGAGCGCAGGGCTCTTGGATGACTCCGCGCGCGCCTTGATGTCGGCCCAAAGGTTCAAAAGAAAGCGCAAGTCACTGCGCAACTCCTCTTCACTGGCTCCGGCGGCAGCCGTGCGCACAATGAAGCCTCCGCTGGCGTCGCCTTTCTCGCTGAGCAGAATCTCCTTCAGCCGCCTGCGCTCGGCGTCACTCTCAATCTTGCGCGATACACCGGTGTGGTTCACCGTGGGCATGAAGACCAGGAACCTTCCGGGCAGGGCGATGTGGCTGGTGATGCGCGCGCCCTTCTTGGCGATCGGCTCCTTGGCGATCTGAACAAGCACCTCTTGCCCAGGCTTCAGGAGGTCGCTGATCGCCGGTAGGTTGGTGGCTTGCATGGAGGTTCTGCCACGCTCGCGCCCACCCGCACGCGGGGCTCCGCGACGATCCCGTCCGCCACGCTCGCGGCTGCGGCGGCTATCTCTGCGGCCATGCCTGCCGCGCTCTCGAACACTCTCCGTCGAGGCGTCGCCCGCCTCCTGGGATCTCTCACCACGGAACGAGTCCGCGCCGCCGGGGACGGTCCTCTCCGCCGCACCGTCCTCGTCATAACTCGAGGCTTCGGCGAAGTCCTCTTCCTCGGCTTCGCTGATCTCACTGCCGGAGACGCCTTCTTCGCCGTGATCCTGTCCAGTCGAGTCCAGTTCGTCCTCCTCGAAGTCGTCTTCCTCATCGAACTCTTCTTCTTCGTCGTCGTCCTCGTCCTCGTCGAGTTCCTTGGCGTCACTCCGGGTGATGTCGTCGATGGTCATGTCGCGAAGGATGCTGCCCAGATCCGCCGCACTCTCGATCGACTCTTCTTCCATGTCCTCGTCGATAGCGCCGGCGCGCAGAGAACTCAGTTCGAAGTCCTCCTCATCCATCAGTTCCTCCTCGAGTTGGCCATCGCCGGGTGCGAAGTTACGGTCCAGCGCCAGGGCGGAGGCGTCAGCGGCTGGAACGGGCGGGAGTGGCGGCTGAGCGGGGATCGCTGCCGGGACCTCTTCTGGCATTGCATCTGGAACAGCTTCCTGGCCCGCTTCCTGACCGGACGAAGCTGGCTCCAGCAAACCTGGTTCCGGCGAAGCTGGTTCCGGTGCGGCTGGTTCTGGCCAAGCCGTCTCGGGCTGCGCCGGAGACGGCAAGCCGCCGGGCGCGAGCGCCGCAGCCTCTTCTGCCGGCATGGAGGAGGCGAACTCTTCTCTGTCAGCGATGCCTCCACTGTGCCGAAACTCGCGCGCTGCGGAAGGATCCACGCGAAACGAGACCGAGGCGTTCTCTTCCGGCTCATATTCGCTGGTGGTTTCATGGAACTCCGGCTCAGGCAGATCCTCGGAGGCGTTCAAGCCGGCATCATAGAACTCCGAGGCCGCCTGCTCAAACTCCGCCTGGTGCGCTCCCTCCGGCTCCTGCCCCTCCAGATCGGATGGGGCGGAGAAGGACGGCTCATACTCGCTCTCGGCTACATCATGGCCAGAGCGCACCGATGGCAGCACAGCCTCGGCCGGATCGATGCGGCTGGGCTCGGCGTGATACTCACTGCGGATGGCATTTTGGCTGCCTTGGCCATCCTCACCGCGCTGTTCGCCGCGGCCACGCCGTTGGTCGCGGGCGCGCCGACGGTCCTGGCCGCGGGCTCCGGGATCGCCGTGACCGGCGTGGTCCCGCCCCTGGCTGCGATCATATGGCGGGGCATCGGCTGCGGTCTGCTCGCGGCCAGACTGGCTGGAAGCACGCTCCGCTCCGCGGCTATCGCGGCCTTCGCGCAGACGGGAGAGGTTTTCGCCGGGCAACACCAGGCCACCATCCCATCCCAGGAGCGGCTCTACCTGTGTGGACGGCTTGGCCGGCGTTCGGTTGCCCTCTGGCCTGGCAGTGGAGACGGGCTGATAGGTGGCAGCCGCGCCGGCCTGCTCCGGCTGTGCGCGGCGATACTTGGACAGAGACTCACCGGGCAGAATGAACGGCTCCGGCTGTGAGCCGCCTTGTGAGGCGGCATAGAGATCCACGGTATCATCGTCGGCTGAGGCCGGGCGCGGTCCGCGGAGTGCAAACCGCTCCCGCACCGCATCGTGGCGCTGCGGACGCCCACCCCGGTCGCGGCCGCCGCGATCGCGGCCGCCGCGGTCTCGTCCGCTGTCTCGCGAGCCGCTCTCGCGCGGCTGATAGGAGCTGGGTTCAAGGCTCTGCTGATCCGGCCCAACCTCTGCGCCAAACTCGTCGCCTGTGGCTTCAGACGCTGAACCTTCATGCTGCGCCTCGCCGACGGCTCCCCGTCCCCGTCGGCGGCCACGGCGCCCACGCCAGCGCCGGGCGGTGTCTGCCCCTGGGGTTCCGAGCGATGCCGAAGCAGCATCGCCGGTCTCGTCCTCTTCCAACCCTTGCGACGCGGGATCTCCATATTGCCTGGAGGCAGAGGCGACGCCGGCGTCGTCTTCGCTATCCTCGTCCGGGTTCGCGGTGCGGCCCTCGGCGCGAGCGTCAGAAGCCGACTCACGGTTGCCACGGTCAGGGTGTCTCTCCCGGTCTCGGCGGGCGCGGCCCCGGCCCTCGGCGGGCGAACGATCGGCTCTGGATCCGCGGGCTTCGCCACCCGAGGCAGCATCAAAGTCCGCGGCCTCGTCGGTTTCTTCCATGAAATCGGTGATGTACAGGAAGGCGTCGCGCTCCAACCCGATATCCACAAAGCTGGACTGCATGCCGGGCAGAACGCGAGTTACGCGTCCTTTGTAGATGGAGCCGGCGAGGGTGTACTCATTCTCGCGCTCGTAATAAATCTCAGTGAGTTGTTCTTTTTCAACGATTGCCAGCCGCGTCTCATGGGGCGTGCTGGATATATAAATCTCTTTTGACATTGCTCTGTTCTCCTGTTGCATCCGACCTGGGAGGCCGGCTTGCTATGGGCAGAACAGGCAAGGATCAAGCTGCGCTGGCACTGACATGTTGCGTCAGAGCCCAGTCGAGGGTCCTGACGGCTTGCGTCAGGGCCTGGTCGATGATCCTGACGCACTGCGTCAGGATGCTGGCAGCAACATCCTTGGATTCGGACAGATCATGAAGTACGGAGATACGCGTTGCGGAGGCATGGGTAGTAAAGGCATCTGGTGCGCAGACTGGATTGAAGTTCTCTGGTCCCTTGGTGCGCGAAGCACCAGGACCCCCAGGACACGAAGCATGGCGTACTTGGCTTGTCCGTGTGCTGGGAGAAAAACTTGCCAGCCTTGTGCTGCCTGTCCTGGGCCGATTCCTTGTGCCCTGTGACATCATGCCGTCAACGGAGTTTGTGACCAACACAACCTTGAACTCAGGCGGGGCCGTTAACCGTCCGTTTCCGTTCATTCTCAAAACCTGTCCGGCCATCGGAGGTTGATCCGCGCCTGGCCGGCCTTCTAAAACTTGTTTACCGCTGCGCCGGGAACAAGGTCGCATCCGTGCGGCGGTCGTTACGGCGATCACTGCAAAACCGATCGTCTGAGTCTAGTATGCACGAAAACCGTAGCCAGCAGGAGGTTCGCTGAGGAGATTCTTCCGCCCGCGCTCCTTCGGCCGGCCCAACCTGCGGGTTCGATGCGGTTGAGCGGACGGTCTTCCCATCTTCGATAGCCTTTCAATCCTTCGATAGCCTTTCAATCCTCCGGGTCTTCCGAGGATTGGGAGCTTCAATTGACGAAGCGCCGCATCCGGACGTTCATCACAATGCCAAGAGCGATGAACATATAGATGACCGAAGATCCGCCATAGCTCATCAGCGGCAGCGGAATTCCAGTGACAGGCATCAGCCCGACGCACATGCCGATGTTGACCGCAACCTGAAAGAGCAGCACCCCCGCGACTCCCATGACGACGAGGCTCCCGGGCGGATCAGCGGCGGTCTGCGCATTCTGGATCAGCCGCATGAGAATGAGAAAGTACAGCAGGAGCACGCCGATGGCGCCTATAAACCCGTGCTCTTCACAGAAGGCCGCAAAGATGAAGTCCGTGTAGGGAATGGGAAGAAAGTCACCCTGGGTTTGGGTTCCATGGTGGGCTCCCTTGCCCCAAAGCCCCCCCGAGCCGACCGCGATCAAGGACTGCCGAATCTGATAGCCGGAGGCCTGTGGATCGCTGTCAGGATTCATGAACGCGGTGAGCCGCGCCCGCTGATAGGGTTTGAGGAACTTGCCGGAGGCCAGTCCGATTCCGCCTACCAGCGCCAGGCCCACCACCAGAATCGCTGCCTGCTTCCAGCGGATGCCGCCAAGAAAGAAGCCCACCACGAGCACCGGCAGGTAGGTCAAGGAGGTTCCCAGGTCCGGCTGCTTGAGCACCATCAGCATGGGGACGCCGATGAGCAGGGAGGATTTCCCGATATCTTTCCAGCTCAGGCCGGGGCTGTTCTCAATGATCTCCCAGAAGAACCGCGCCGAGACCAGGATGAGCACCAGGCGCACCCACTCGGAGGGTTGGAAGTGAACGCCGCCGCCCAGGTTGATCCAGCGCCGGGCCCCCAGCACCTTGGTTCCGGCCAGGCGCACCGCCAACAGCGATGCGAGGCTGACGCCGTAGGCCCAGTAGGCGATGGCGAGCAGGCGATGATAGTCCACCAGCGCAAAGGCAAACATGCCGGCCAGGCCGACGGCCAGAAATCCAATCTGCTTCTGCTGGAAGCCGTGGAATTTGGTCATCTCCGTAGCCGAGCGGATCTCCAGCACGCTGATGATCGAAAGGACGGCGACCATGCCGAGCAGCATCCAGTCGAAGTCACGAAACCGAGAGCGAATCATGGTTTATCCAGTCTATTGTTTCCACCGTCCGCGGATTGGAACCCTACTCCGGATTGGGACTCTACTCCGCGGGCGACGCTCCACCTACCCCATCGGCCTGCTGCGTGAGCTTGGGCACGGCCACCTGCATCTGAAGGTTATTCGCCCGCTGGCGCTGCTCGGTGACATAGGCATCGATGACCTGCGCGGCCAGCCGGGCGGCATGCTCTCCCCAGACTCCATGCTCCCACAGCACGACGACCACAATGTCTGGGTTGCGGCGCGGGGCCATGCCCACAAACCAGGCGTTGGGCAGCGTATTGTGCCCGTGGTTGGTGCGGTCCAGCGCTTGATGGCTCATGACCTGGGCGGTTCCGGTCTTGCCGGCAAAATCGATGCCCTCCAGATGCTCCGGCCCCGCGGTATCAAACCCTCCCGGGGTGGTGGTCTGGGCCATGCCGTCGGTGATCAACTGCCAGTTCTGCGGCGAGATGGGAATGGTCTTGTTGCCTGATCCGGGAAACTCCGCCTCAATCTCCTGCAACTCCTGCGGACTGAGTTCGCTGGGGAAGACCAGGTGGGGACGCACCAGCACTCCTCCCGACGCGATTCCGCCCAGCGCCCGCGCCAGTTGCAAGGGTGTGACCTCGACGGCTCCCTGCCCGATCCCCACGGAGATCACTTCGCCCGGATACCAGGGCTGGTGCATCACCTTCTCCTTCCAGAGCACGGTGGGCATAAGCCCTGAAGCCTCATCCGGAAGATCGATGCCGGTCTTCTGCCCGATGCCGACGCTCTCCGCGTACTTGGCGATGGTGTCAATGCCCAGCTTCTCCGCCAGGGTGTAGAAGAAGGTGTCGCAGCTCCAGGGGATGGCGTGCTCAATGTCCACCAGCCCGTGGTGCTTGTCGCAGGCGTGGAACTGTCCATAGAAGACGCCGCCGCCGTTGCACATCACCTTCATGGTCTGGGCCACATTCTCCTGCAGGCCGGCGAGGCTCATGATGATCTTGAAGGTGGATCCGGGCGCAAGTTGCGCCTGGATGGCCTTGTTCATCATCGGATGGTCGGGATCTTCCATCAGCGCTCGCCAGTAGGCGGAGGAGAGCTTGATGGCGAACTGGTTCGGGTCAAACGCGGGCCGCGAGACCATCGCCAGGATCTCTCCGTTGTGCGGATCCATGGCGACAATCGCTCCGTTCTTGCCCGCCATGGCGCGCTCGGCGGCCATTTGAACGTCCAGGTCAATGGTGAGCCGCAGGTCATGCCCGGGCGTGGCCAGTTCCTCCCCCATCTGGCCAACCTCTTTGCCATGGGAGTTCACCACAATGTCGCGCGAGCCATCCGTTCCGCGCAGCCAGTCGTCGTAGGCCTCTTCCAGGCCGAACTTACCGACGACGTCGCCGGGCTCATAGGCGGCGTAGCGTTCATCGTTCAGGTCAGCCTCGCTGACCTCACCCACATAACCAACGACGTGGGCCAGAACCCCATCGCGGGGATAGACGCGGCGCTGCTCATCGAGCGTCTCCAACTCGGGAAGATCGTCGCGGTGCGCGGCGATGAAGGCCTGCTCGTCGGGCGTGATGTCCTGCTTCAAAGGGATGGGTTGATACTTGGGGGCGTAGAGGTAGTGCTTGAGAGTGGATTGAATCTGGTCCAGAGGAAGATTGAGCCCGGCGGCGATGAGCGGGAGGTCCGCATCCAGATGCCTGACCTGATCGCGCACCAGAAAACAGGTGACCGACGGGTAGTTATCCACCAGCAGGCGGCCATAACGGTCAAAGATCCGTCCCCGCGGAGCCAGCACCGGCACCCTGCGGATGCGGTTCTGCTCCGCCAGCACGCGGTAGTTGTTGGCGTCAAGCACCTGCAGACGCCAGAGCCAGCAGCCCAGCACCACCATCACAGCCGCAACCACATACTGCGAGAGAAGCAGCTTGGCGGCTGACAATTTTTCCTTGCGATCGATGCTCTCCAGATCCATTCCGCAGTCCCTGTTCCTTTAGCCTGACGCGGCTACCTTCTGATGCCGGTTGGCTTCAATCCCGAATTCTGAACCTGTCCAGCACATAAAAGACAGGAATCGCAACGACGCTGTTGGCCGCCGCGCTGATGAGTTCCTGGACCGGCAACAGCCGGTAGGACGCCTGACCCAGCAGCCAGTGAGCGATGAGGTAGAGCAGCCCGCTTTGAAAAAGGCTGAGGGTAAAGACCAGGGCGACGCGATTGATGACATTGTCAATGTCCACGGCGAAGCCCAGGCTGGCGGCCACGTACCCGATGATTCCCTTGGCGATTCCATCCACGCCGAAGGGATGGTTGGTAAGGCCATCCTGAAACAACCCTATCAGGGTGCCGGTGACGGCCCCGGCGATGGGGCTCCTGCGCGAGACGGCAAAGAAGATGGTTGCAATCAGAGGGAGATCCAGATGCAGGAGCCAGGGGAGGGTTCTGGGCAGCATGGCCTGCAGCAAGATGCAGACCATGGGCGCCATCACCGTAACGCCGGGATGAAAGCCGTACTGGTCCAGCTCTTCGCGTGATGTGTAACTCCGCTCCGCCATCGCAGTTGCTGGTTCGCTCCTATCGCTTCCCCGGGGAAGTCTCTCTCTATGGTTGCTGGTCTGGTTGCTGGTCTGGTTGCTGGCCGGCTCCGGTCTGGGCCGGAGGGTTTTGGTCTTGCGCCGGATTATGGCTCGGGACTGGATTTTGGCTCTGCGCGACCGCTCCGGGCGTCATATCGGCTGCCGGCGGTGCGGCGCCGGGTGAAAACCTGTCGGGATGCAGGGCGGGTTTGGATCTGGGCAAGCCGGAGTTGGGAATGCCCGGCAGACCGCCTACCTGGCTCTCCGGATCGTCCGGCGGCGGCGCGGTTGCTGTTGGGCTGCCGGCAGCAGCCTTCGCCCCGGATGCGCCGGCGACGGGAGCCGTTCCGGCGCCGTTGGCGGGAGTTACCGCCGGTTGCAGACTGGGCAACTTCTCCGCGACCAGATCCGCGGCCCTTTGGTTGGCCTGGGCCGTAGCCTCTGCCGCGGCCGCATCCTGCGCTGCGGCCGCCGGCAGCGTGGATGAGGTTGCGGTGATGACCAGCACCTCTTCCAGGCGATTGAGATCCACGGCCGGCTTCACGGTGATCGCCGTATAGGGCTGGTGCAGCGGATCGAGGGCGATGGACTGGACGGTCCCGACGGGCAGCCCACGCGGAAAGACCAGATCGCCGCCGGAGGTGATCACCGGCTCACCTACCTTGATGCGCGAATCCGGAGTGAGGTCATTGATCTGCACCTGCCCGGTCTCTGTGCCACGCAGGATACACCGAATCCGGGTGGTGGCCAGAACCACTCCCGCGCCGGAAGAGGGATCGTTGATGAGGAGCAGTTGCGAGGTATGCGGAAACACGTCACGAATTTTGCCTACGACACCGTCTGGAGTGATCACGGGCTGGTCCGGCTTGAGACCGTCGTCTGATCCTTTATTCAGGTAGAGAACGTGCGAGCGGTCCGAGCCGCTGGTCCCGATGACCTCCGCGGCTACATTGGTGAGGGCATATTGCTCACGAAACGCCAGCAGTTTTTGCAGTCTTCTACCCTGGGCGGCATCGGCTGCAAAGGACGCCTCTTCCTCGCGCAGGCGCGCCACCTCATCCTTGAGCGCCGCATTCTGCTGCCGGGTGTGGCGCAGATCCACGTAGTCATCCCATGCACCGCGAACCCTTGCGCTGGAGGACTGCAGGGCGGTCTCCAGGGGCGTGATGGCCGTAACCGTCCAGCGGCGGAGCAGAGAGACATTATGTCCATCCGGCGCTGCTTCCTCACTCTCCGCGGCTCCGCTGGGGGAAAGGGCGTCGGCATCCTTCGCGGGGCGCTGAACCTGCATGGCCAGCGCGATGACCTGCAGCAGCACAATCGCGATGAGCGCCAGCGGATTTTTGAATCGGGCGAAGAATGATTCCATCGTGAAACCGAGCTCCGGAAGGCTTGGTTTGCGCCTCCGGATCCAAGGGAGCAGGAGCGGGAGAGTGAGTCGCCCCACACGCTTCCTTGATCTTCCATTATTTCATCCGAACGGTCTCGATGTATTCCGTCCCCCGCGCCTTGGACGCCAACATCTTTCGCAGAACCTCCGCTGCTACCATCAACCCGTGGCGGTTCAACTCTCTACCCCGGTGAAGTTTGTGCGGCGCATCGGCGAGCGCATCGCCGCAGGCCTGGCCGAGCGCGGAATCACCACGGTGGAAGACCTGCTCTATCACCTTCCCTTCCGCTATGAGGATCGGCTGCATCCCAAGCCGCTCTCGCAGTACCAGCCGGGCGATATGGCCTCCTTGACCGGCGAGGTTCGTGGAACCGCTCTGCTGCGCACCCGCTCCGGCCCAATCTTCGAGATGACGGTAGGCATTACGCCTCCCGCCCCAAACCATCCCCAGGATCCACGCCCCTTTACAGACCCGCAGGGCGCGGACCCCTGGCTGGGAGGATTGGTGCAGCCCCCACCAGCACAGGTTGGGCTGACGCCCGGCTTTTTCCCTGGGACGCCCGTGGAGACGGTGAAGTGCATGTGGTTCCACGGCGCTTACCTGAAGGATAAGCTTCGCCCCGGCCAGAGAATTGCGCTCTACGGCAAGCTGGAGGCGAGCCGAAGCGGCAACGCGCCGAACGCCTCTGGCTCCTCGCGCTTCAAGATGATCCAACCCACGTTTGAGATCCTGCCCGGAGAGGCGCAGCGTGGCGACGCCGGCGGCGAGGACAAGGAGTTCATTCTGCTGGAGATGGGGCGCATTGTGCCCATCTACGAGTCCCTGGGAGGAACGACGCCCTGGGGAGCCAAGCTGAGCTCGCGCTGGCTGCGCCGCGTGATGTGGACCATCTTCAAAGACCTTCTCGATAGTCAAGAGGCTGCCGCAAGCGCCTCCCAGGAGACGGATGCGGACGGCGCTGGCTTCGACCAGCGGCTGGAGGCGCGGGCCTGCCTGGACACGCTGCCCGCCAGTCTGCGGCAGCGGCTGGGCCTGCCCAAGCGTATGGACGCCCTGCGCGACCTGCACTTCCCGTCGGCCGATACCCCCATGGTCGAGTTGATGTCCGCACGGACGCCGGCGCATCGCCGCCTCATCTTTGAAGAGTTCTTCTACCTGGAGCTGGGCCTGGAGCTGAAGCGGCGACGGCTGCGAGAGCGCCGCGGGACAGCGTTTGTGACCAACGAACAGGTGCGCGCAGCCCTTAAGCAGCTACTGCCCTTCAAACCCACGGCGGCGCAGAAGCGGGTGCTGGGGGAGATTGTGCAGGACATGCGCAGTGCGCAACCGATGCGCCGGCTGTTGCAGGGTGACGTGGGCTCCGGGAAGACCATTGTCGCGCTGCAGGCCGCGCTGGTGGCCATTGAGAATGGATATCAGGTGGCGCTGATGACTCCGACCGGAATCCTGGCGACCCAGCACTACCTCTACGCACGCAAGCTGCTGGGCGAAACGATCTCTCCCCGCAATCAACGACGCTACCGGATTGCCCTGCTCACCGGCTCGCTCGACGACCGCAGCAAACGCGAGACCAGCGCGCGGATCCTGCGCGGCGAGGTGGACCTGGCCATTGGCACCCACGCTCTGGTGCAGGAGAGCGTCGACTTTGCGCGGCTGGGCCTGGTGATTGTGGATGAGCAGCACCGGTTCGGCGTACAACAGCGGCTGCAACTGATTCGCAAGCCACGCAACGCCTCCGCGAGCCCGACCACGGACAGCAAGACCACGGCGACGATGCCTTTGCTGGATGCAGCGTCCCCTGAGGAGGCGCCGCTGGGCGAGCCGGATATGCTGGTGATGACCGCGACCCCCATCCCCCGCACCCTGGCGATGACCCTGTACGGCGACCTGGACGCCAGCGTGATCGACGAACTGCCGCCGGGCCGCACCCCCATCCTGACGCGGCGCGTGGCAGAAGAACGCGCGGAGCAGGTATGGACCTTTGTACGCAAGCAGGTTGCCGCAGGCCGTCAGGCCTACATCGTCTATCCAATCATCGAAGGCGACCACGAGGACGAGCCGCAATTGGACTTTGCGCTGGAGGGACTGCCGGAGCCAGAGGAGGAGATGAAGGAACGCTCCGCCGCAGCGAGCAAGAGATCCAGCGCTCAAGGCCGCAGCCGAGCCCGTGTGCAGGGCTTGACGAAGCTGCGTTCGGCCGTGGAGATGCACCAGGAGTTGCAGCAGGGCTCCCTGGCCGGCTTGCGGCTTGGCCTGCTCCACGGGCGCATGTCCGCAGACGAGAAGGAGGTGACCATGAACCGCTTCAAGCGCGGCGAGTTGGAGGTGCTGGTGGCGACTACCGTGATTGAGGTGGGCGTGGATGTACCCAACGCCACCGTGATGGTGATTGAACACGCGGAACGCTTTGGCCTGGCGCAACTGCATCAGCTCCGCGGCCGGGTGGGCCGGGGCGATGCGCGGAGCTACTGCATCCTGGTGACGGGCGCCGGCGTAACGCCGGAGGCTGAGCTGCGGTTGAACGCCATGGTCCACACCCAGGATGGCTTCGTGCTGGCGGAACAGGATCTTGCGCAGCGCGGCCCCGGAGAGTTCTTTGGCACGCGCCAGGCCGGCCTGCCCGGCCTGCGAGTTGCGAATCTGGCTCGGGACCGGGAGCTGCTGGAACTGGCCCGCCAGGAGGCGGCGCGCTTTGCCGGCAGCCCTGATCCGAGTGTTCCTGACTGGGAAAGAGATGCCGTGTGGGCGAGACTGAAAGGCCAGTGGCAGCGCCGCTACGGGCTGCTGGAGGCTTGAGCCCCCGCGCGGCTTTCTGCCCGAGCACAAATGTCCTGAATGGGCATACCCCTGTCCTGAATGGGTATACCCCAAAATTACAGATCGACCCGCATCTGGAATCTTTGTGCAACAGGTTCGACGATCTGGACAACTCCGTGTCCAGGATTCACCTGCTCATGCAGCCGCAGCAGCCCAAATCCTTTCAGTTTGTTTACGTCTCTCGTCACTGAGCCCCTGTTTCGGCCAAGTTCCTCGGCGAGTCCTGAAATACTCAACCGCCTGGTTCTAACCACCTGACAAATGCGGACACGTTGAGGAGTGAGGCATTCCATCATGTCGAGCGGGTCAGCAAAGGTGATGATCTTCTCTGTCTCAATCCGCTCGCCGCGCTCTCGTCTGGTGGCGCGCTCTAAAGAACGGCGTACATGCCGATCAAATCCATCGTGAAACACTTTAGCCTTCATATTTTCTCCCGATAGCAGCGACCTCTCTATAGAAACGTCGAGCTGTTGCCGGGTACCCCCTGAACAGAAACGGGTGAACCGCGCCGTGCACATGGCGCTCATGGACGCCATGTGCGTTATCGAAGCCAAGCATGCGGCCCCTATCCACTCTGGACAGGTGAGGCAAGAGAAAGGCGAGACTGTATCAAACGACTTCACCTTTGCTGTCCGCCCAGACCTCCTCACGGAGGATGCCGATCCCGCCGACGCACCGGAAGCGCGCTTCTTAATCGGTATCTTTGCGTATGCCGGCGGGTCTACCCACAACAACAGTGCAAACCAGATGATGCTTCTTGCGCATCATCTGGTTCGCCTCCCCCTTACCCCTCTGGCGCAACCAGGAACTCACTCCTGCCGGCCGCCCTGTGGTCTAACTTGCCAGCGCCGCCGTCTCTTCCAGATTGCGCACCGGCTGCACCTGCTTCTTCGGTCCTCGCTTGCGGGCCACCAGGATCTTGATTCTGTCCAGCACCTCGGCTGGAGAACTTGCCCCTTTGGGAAGAAATGCGTCGGCGGCGGCGGCCCGGTCAAAGCTGGTGACGGTGCCAGACACCAGCAAGCCCGGCAGTCCAGGATGCAACTGCTTCGCCCTTCGAATCAGGTCATTGCCGTCCATCTGCGGCAAGAGCAGGTCGGTGAGCAGAAGATCCACCGCTCCCTGCACTGAGGCTTGCAGATACTCCAGCGCCTCCGCTGCTGAAGTCATCGCGACGACGCGGTAACCGCGGGTCTCCAAAAGAAACTTGCGCACAGAGAGCACTTGCTCGTTATCTTCTACACACAAGATGGTCTTACGGGGTCTCATCTCTTCTCCTTGCCGGTGGTCTTCGGCTTACTGGTTCCAGGTTCAAAACAAACGTCGCTCCGAGGTGCAACCTTGACGCCGTGACGAACAATATCCTCAGAGCTCCAACAGATCCTATGCGGCACACGGGATGGTATACGCCCTGATGGGGCGCGTGGCATCCTGCTCCAACTCCTTCCGTATCCCTCCCAGACCTCGGCGTCACGCTGCCGACCAGCAGCGTGACGCGAAGCGGCGAGTCAGCCAGGTCTTCGGCAAAGGGACTCCCTCGACCGCGCAGGAGGCGCTAGCCGTGGAGGCGCTGTGGAAGCTGTGGATCGGCGTGGAAAAGACGTACGACCGTCCTTTCACGCTTCCCCGCCATCTTCCAGGCAGCGTCCATTTGCAGCTCGACCGGGGAACGTTCCCAGGAACTGGTTCTGGTTTTGTGGTAGTTCAGGGGACCATGGAGCCCTCTTTGACGCGTGGCCCTGTCAGGCTTGTTCGCGCCGCGGAGGACAGCAGTGGAGCCTGCGCCATCACTCGTATTATCGGTAAATCAGGCGAAAAATCTTACGTCGTCCAAGACTGTGCCGGATGACGATTTGCTGAGCATACGAAGCTCCCACGGCTATGGCAACAGTGAATTTTTGGCGAAAATGCAGCGAGTTTGGACTGGCGCTTCCACCGCCATCGCACATTGCTTGTCCCTGTTGGCCTTTGTGCTTTTCCTGTTGTGGAAAACCCTCAGTTTGAGGGCAGGAAAAGCTGTCCTTCTGCAACAGGAATGGTGCGGCCGGACACGGCGACGGAATGGACGCGGTCAAGCTGCCGAGCCGCGCGCACAAAGATTCGGCTGGGGCGGTGAATCTCTGTCCCTTGTTGAATCACCGCGGTCTGCTGCGACGCAACCAGCCCGTGCCTGACCAGCCACGCAATGCAGCAACCCGCGGCCGAACCTGTCGCTGGATCCTCGCCGGAGTAGAACTGCATGCGCGCGCGCCAGTGCGGCTGCCCAGGGGTGGATGCGTCTGTGGTTGGGGCTGCGATCGGGTCTGGGATTGGGTTTGGAATTGGTCGCGCATCGAGCCCCGGAAGAAGCGGCGAATCCTCTGACCGCGCGATGCAGTAGAGGAAGTGAGTCTGCATCTTCGCCAGCCACGCCTGCGCCTCGCCGTGCGCAAGTTGCATTCGCCGCAGAGCAGAGACGGAGCGCAGCAGGACGATGCAGATGAGAATGCCGGTGCTCACCGTCTGCGGAGCAAAGTTCGCGGAGAGGTCGTCGACGTTGAGACCGAGGAGGGGAGCCACCTCTGCTCGATCGTACGTAGCTCCAAAAACCGGATCGTTTTGCAGCATGGTGGCTTGAAGACCGGCAACACCTTCCTGCCGCGGTTCAAAGTGTACGGTGATGGGCCCTGCGCCCAATCGCAAGATGATGGAGCCAGCCTCTGCGCCAACGCAGCGAAGGCGGGGATGGTGAAGACGCAGCCAGGTGGCTGTGCCGAGCGTAGGATGGCCGGCAAAGGGCAACTCTTCTTCGCAGGTGAAGATGCGCACGCGCACACCTTCGCGCGCCTCCGTCTCCGCATCGTCAGGCAGAACGAAGGTTGTCTCCGAGAGGTGCATCTCCCGCGCAATGGCCTGCATTTCGGCTCCGGTGAGCGAGCTTGCATCGTGAAAGACGGCCAGAGCGTTGCCCTGCAGAGGACGGTCTGCAAAGACATCCAGGAGCGAATACTGAAGCACGCGCGACATGCTGACCATGCTAACGCGGGCGAAGGCGCGGTTGCCCTGAGGATGAAGCGAGGGCCGCCGCGCCGGGGCCGGCTAGAGAAGCAGCGCTGTGGGCCGCGCGCTCGGCGGGGTGGGCGGAATCTGCTGGAGGAGGCAGAATAGAGAGATGACTGACGAGGCATTCGGCGAGATTGTAGAAGGCCTGACAGAGGCGGCGAAGACGGCATTGGATCTTGCCGAGGTGCAGAACTATCTGGTGGAAGCCATTGCGCGGCGGTTGCCCTATTACCACTGGACGGGCTTCTACATGCTTGATCCGGAGGACCCGAAGACGCTGGTGCTGGGGCCGTTCCGCGGTGCGCCGACAGAACACGTGCGGATCCCGGTAAACCAGGGCATCTGCGGAGCCGCCGTTGCCCGGAATGAGACGGTAGTGGTGGACGATGTGAGCGCCGATCCGCGCTATCTGGCTTGCTCCCTTGAAACCAGGTCCGAGATCGTTGTTCCTATCCGCGCCAATGGAACCGTGGTTGGCGAGATCGATATCGATAGCCACAACCCGGCGGCATTTGCCGAAGCGGACCGGCAGTTTCTGGAGCGCTGCGCGGAGGTGATGGGGCGCTTTCTGGAAGAGCGGCGAGGCTAGCTTTCCGTCTCAAAGTAAAACGGATAGTGATTGCGGCAGCCGGGATTGAACTCTGCCAGGCAGCGCGGGCAACGGTACCCGCTGCGCATATACTCCGTGATGGCCAACTCGTAACCGCAGGCTCCGCAGAGAACCGCGCGCGTATCCCACTGCTCCCGAGGCCACGGAACAATGGCGTGGCCCGCCAGCGCCTGGTGACAATCCTTGCATGCATAGTAGACGCCACAACAGGCCATTTTGATGGCGATGATGTCCAGACGCGAATGGTAGTGAGCACAGCGCGTGGCTGAGTCAACCTCGATCCCCTCTACGATTTGCCCGTGAACCCTCACCTCCCTATGAGAGCACAACGGATGGGAGTTGGGCAGGCAGCGGCGGTGAGGCTTCGGCGTTGCGTAAGGCTGCTTTGCGGAAGACTCAGCCCTGAACCTGAGCCCATGGAGTTGGGAGCAAAGCGATGTTTTGGAAGTTCATCGGCTGCTTGCGTGACCGCTCCGAGGCGGCTGCGTTCTTACTTCCCGAGCCGTGAATTTTGTTCACCCATCCTCCCACCGCAGGAGGCTGGCAAGCATCGTTTCTGATTCGAGCAGTTCGCTCCCGACCTATCCGCGTCGCTTCCCTGCCCGCAAAGTATGGCATACTATATGCGAAGGGTCGAATATTCGCATTCACCAGGAGCAGTTTATGCCGGACTCATTACGACGTTTCAAAGCCGACATCTTTCAGGCCCTTGCCCATCCAACCAGGATCGCGATCATGGAACTGCTGGAGGGACGGGAGCTTTCTGCCGGCGAGCTGATGGAAAAGCTGAGAATGGAGCAGGCGAACATCTCTCAACACCTGGCCGTGCTTCGAGCCAAGCAACTGGTCGTCAACCGCAAGGCTGGGAATCAGGTGTTTTATTCGGTGCGCGATCCCATTATCAGCAAAGTGCTTGCTCTAATGCGCCGCTACTTTCAAAAGCATCTGAAAGACACCATGGAACTGTTGGAGGAGATGCATGACAGCGTGATTCCGCCGGAGCGGTAAGCACAAGTTCCAACACCATTTCTGAAATGGAGAAACCTGAACGTTGTTATCCATGGCACATTTTGACGCAATTCTGATGGCACACTGCCTTCTCTCCTTGCTGTTGTTGGCCGCCGTCTGGATCGGATTGGGATTCATTGGCTTGCTGCGCCCTCATAGTGTGCGATTCGTGGCGCGGGTGGTTTTTCCGCTTGGAGCGATCACCAGTCTTGCGATAGGAGCAGTGGCGGCGCGCTTTCTGCTATCCGGTCACGCAGCCGAAGTGATGACGCTGCCGTTGGGGCTCCCCAGCCTGCCTTTCCACGCAAGACTTGACGCCTTGGCGGTTTTTTTTCTGCTTCTGCTGGGATTAGCAGGCACGGGTATTTCAACCTTTGCCGCCGGGTATTTCCGCTCAGGACAAGGAACCTCCCCTGGACAGCTTTGCCTGCAATACCACATCTTCCTTGCAAGCATGGCGCTTGTCCTGCTTGCGGACGATGCCTACTTCTTCATGGTGGTGTGGGAGACGATGGCCCTGAGTTCTTATTTTCTGGTGACTTCGCAGCATCGCATCCCGGAGATTCGCCGGGCCGGATTCCTTTACCTCCTGATGGCGCATATTGGAGCACTCTGCATCCTACTGAGTTTTGGGGTGCTGCAGGGTGGACGTTGGCAGTTCACCTTTGATGCGATGCGCGGCGCGCCGCTGACGCCGTTCTGGGCCAGCGCCGCATTCCTGCTTGCGCTGATAGGCTTTGGGGCCAAGGCGGGGTTAGTACCGCTGCACGTCTGGCTGCCGGAGGCGCATCCGGCGGCGCCCTCTCCCGTATCGGCATTGATGAGCGGGTTGATGCTCAAAACAGCCATCTACGGCATGCTACGCGTGACCTTTGACCTGCTCCACCTTCGTTACTGGTGGTGGGGAGTGCTGGTGCTGGGCGCCGGGCTATTCTCAGCCCTGTTTGGAGCCATCTTTGCCGCGGTGCAGACCGACATGAAACGCCTGCTGGCGTATTCGTCGATTGAGAATATCGGCATCAGGTATCCCGTGAGATCGTGAGCTCTGTGGAGGAATCG
>DAHXNO010000204.1 GCA_027365345.1 Granulicella sp. | reverse complement strand
GAGCAAGGCGCGCCGAGCTTCCACATCCTGAGCAGCCAGAATCGCCGGCGAACCCATTACGGCCAGCACACTCGCATTGAGGCCCAGATACAACAACGCCACCAGCCCGATGGAGAGCAGCACGGCCCGAGGAATCGTCCTGCCTGGATCGCGCGTCTCCCCACCGAGGAACGTTACGTTGTAATACCCCCAATAGTCATAGGTGGCAATCAGCATCGCCGATCCCAGCCCCGCGAAGAACCTATGATCCGGCCTCCAGGCCCCTGCTGGGAACGCAACCACCCGTGACCAGTGTCCATAGAGCAGCCCGGTAACGATCGCCCAGCCGATCGTCCCCAGCACAACCACCAACATCCCCGTAGCCAGCCCGCGCATTCGCTCCAGTTTTCGATAGAGCAACAGGACCACCACCAGCAATGCTCCTACCGCCAGCACCGTGGAACTCCCTGCGGCCACCCCAAAGCGATAGGGCCCCATATGCAGCCCGTGCAGCGCGCCCTGCGTCGCCCAGCCGGGATGGAGAAATCCAGCGTACTGCGCCAGACCGATGCATCCGCTGGCCACGCTCAAGGGCGCGGAAAAGCAGATCTGGAAGACGAAGAGAAAGCTCAGCCACCGCCCCAACTTACCGGGAAACATCGCTTCCAGGTAGTAGTAGGTTCCTCCAGCTTCCGGCATCGCGGCACCCAACTCCGCCCACACCAAGCCATCGCAGACGGCGAGCAGCGCACCGAGTATCCATCCCAGCATGGCCTGCGGTCCGCCCATGGCCGCCAGCAGCAGCGGCAGGGTGAGGAACGGACCCACGCCGATCATGTCCAGCAGATTCAGCGTCACGGCCCCGGGCAGGGTCAGTGACCGCTCCAGATCCTCTCCGTCAGGCCCCATCTCGCCAGTCTATGCAAAACTCCGAGAATTCTCTCGACAATCCGCTCTGTCGGCCTCTATCTCCGGTTCCACGCGGGTCTGCGCACCCCGGGCTTCGCCACGCTCCAACCCGGCCTTGCACTTAACCCGTTCCGACCGCGCAGGATCGTTGGACTGTGAGACCCTATTGATCATGAAGCTCACCGCGCCTCTTCTGCTAGCGTTCTGTCTAACGCTTCCCGCGGCGGCCAGCGCTCAGCCAGCAGCCTCGGCCAATTCAACCACGCCCTTCACAGACCCGGCCAACCTTGCCGGCGAGCGCGTCACCCCCTCCAACGGGCATGACCTCCCTATCGATCAGGGCTCCAGCGGTCTCGCTCAGCTTCTCCGCAAGCTCAACACCCGAGCCTCCGTGCTGCTGATCACAGCGCATCCCGACGACGAGGATGGAGGCATGCTCACGCTTTACTCCCGCGGCCTGGGCGCACGCGTCACGACACTCACCCTGAACCGCGGCGAAGGCGGCCAGAACTTTGTGACTGGCGACTTTGAAGACGCTCTCGGCCTGATTCGCACGCAGGAGTTGCTCAGCGCCGACCGCTACTTCGGCGCCGGCCAGATGTTCGGTACCGAGGTCGACTTTGGCTTCTCCAAATCCATGCAGGAGTCCTTTGAGAAGTGGGACCGCCAACGCGTCCTCTACGACGTGGTTCGCGCCATCCGCATCCAACGCCCCCTGGTGATCGCGGCTGTCTTCATCGGCAACGTCACCGACGGGCACGGACAGCACCAGGTCTCCGGGGAGATCGCCCAGGAGGCCTTCAAAGCCGCTGCGGACCCCCATGTTTTCCCCGACATGATCCGGCAGGGCATCCTTCCCTGGCAGGCGCTGAGGGTCTACGCTCGCGTCCCTTGGGCGCAGCTTAAAGATCAACGCGTCTTTGACTACGCCACCCATCAGTTTGTTCCCGCGCGATTCACCAACTACGTCACCGGAGCAGTCGCAACGTCCAAGCCCAGCGCAGACGTCATCGTTCCCGAAGGCGACATCGACCCCCTGTTGACCGATGCCGCTGCTGGAGTCGCGCCCGGCCCGGACCAAAGCCAACCCTTGAGCTATGCCCAGTTCGCTCGCCTCGGCCTGGCGCTGCAACGCACGCAGATCAGTGGGAGCATGCGTCGGCCCGGCCGGGGCCGCTTCGACTCGCCCTACCATCTGTTCGGCTCAGTCCTATGCGATGCACCCGCTGACGCCCGAATTCCACCCCAGGTCTCGGTCCAGCCATTGGCCGGGGATCAACGCCCACAGGATCAAAGCCCGCACGCCCCACCCCCCTGCATCTC
>DAHXNO010000196.1 GCA_027365345.1 Granulicella sp. | reverse complement strand
GTCTGCGGGATTCCGAATCCGCGGGGCCATTTACCGGAGGCTGTTTGTCCCTGATCCGCAGGTACCGTCTTCCCGCTCTGTTGTGCGCCCTGGCGGTGCTGCTCTGCGAACTGGTGAGCCGGCCTTACGCCGGCATGGGCGTGTGCGATGACGGACCTTACATCCTGATGGCGCAACACCTGGCCAGGACAGGCCATATTGCCTACAACGGCTGGGCGGCTCCGATGCTGGGCTGGCAGCTTTACCTGGGCGCGGCCTTTATCAAGCTGTTCGGCTTTAGCTACAGCACGGTGCGGATGAGCACGGTGCTGGTGGCCACAGCCGTGGCGTGGCTGCTGCAGCGGACGCTGGCGCGGGCGGGCACGAGCGAGCGCAACGCCACGCTGGGCACGCTGGCCTTTGTGCTCTCGCCGCTCTACCTGATGCTGGCGGCGACTTACATGACGGACATCTTTGGCCTGTTGGCGGTGGTGACCTGCCTGTACGGTTGTCTGCGCTCCCTGCAGGCAGGCGGCGAGCGCGCCACGGTTGCGTGGCTGTGCTTTGCCGTGGCAAGCAACGCGATCTTTGGGACGGCGCGGCAGATTGCCTGGCTGGGGATCCTGGTGATGGTTCCCTGCACGCTGTATCTGCTGGGCTCGCATGGGGCGTGGCGCAGCCGCCGGAGGGTGCTGTGGGCGGGGGCTGGAGCGGCGCTGGCCGGAGCGCTCTTCATCCAGGCCTGCATGGAGTGGCTGAAACGCCAGCCGTACCTGGTCGCCGAGCCGCTGCTGCCCAAGAGCTTTCCCGTAGCCCACGTGCTGAGCCAGCTCGGCTATCTGTTGCTGGATACGCCGTTCCTGCTGCTGCCGCTGTTCGCGGTGTTCGCCATCCAGCTCCGCAGAGCGCCGGCCCGGGTTCTGGCGGGGCTGGGCGTGCTGTTCTGCGGGTATCTGTTTCTGGCGCTCTACCCCAGTCACCTGCGCGGCTACTTTCCCCTGGAGCCGATGCTGTTCAACGGCAACTGGGTGAGCGTGCATGGGATCTACGAGGGGGTGGTAAGCCTGAGCGACTGGCGCTCGACGCCGCCGCTGTTTCTGCATACCGGGGATCGGGTGATTTTGACCCTGGCCTCGCTGGGCGGGGTGTGCGGGCTGCTGTGCGGAGCGGTATACAGAGAGCGGGCGCTGCCGACACTGCGCGGGGCTGGTGTTTCCAGAGGCGGCGCGGGCGCTAAGGCCCACTTCGCTGGTTTGTCCGCAGGCGGCGCGGGCGGAGCAAGACAGGAGCGGCGAGCGGCGGAGATGGACTGGCGTTCCCTGGGCTGGCTGCTGGCTCCTTTCTGCGCGGCGTACGTTACGTTGCTGCTGCCCCGGTCGACCGGGGAGATCTTTGACCGCTACATGCTGCCGTTGCTGATGCTGGCGGCGCTGGCGCTGGTTCGCCGCTATCAGCAGAGCGTGAGCGCGGAACTGCCGATGGCGGCTGCGGCGCTGGTGGCGCTGATGGCGATCTATGGGGTAGCAGTGACACACAATATGTTCTCGCTGTACCGCGCGCGGGTGGCGTTGGCCGACGAGCTGCGCGCCAAGGGTGTTCCCGGCTCCGCTGTGGATGGCGGCTGGGAGTACAACTTGAACGTAGAGTTGCGGCACGCCGACCACCTGAACAGCCCCGGGATACGGCTTCCCACGGGTGCCTATCGGCCGACGCCTGCGCCGCCGGCGGGGATCTGCCAGATGCTTTGGTATGACGAGACGCCGCACATCCATCCGCTTTACGGCGTCTCTTTCCAGCCCGGCGTGTGCGCGGGCCCGGCTCCGTTTGCCCCGGTGCACTACTCGCGCTGGCTGGCGGGTTCGCCCGGAACCCTGTATGCGGTGCGGTATGTGCCCGCAGCGGAGCTGCCCCCGGGGATGCCGTAGAAGGCGGCCAAGGGATTGGGGCGCTGGGAGTTGAGCTGGGGGTTGCCGAGGGATGGTGAGAGGCTGGGCGGAGTCCGGAGGGGCGGGGGCGGTTACCGTTCGTCTGGACTTGCTATTCTGAATCGATGCCGACCACTGGCGAATCAGGTTCCTCCGCAGCGCCTCCGCTCCGTTATGTTTGCGTTCATGGTCACTTTTACCAGCCCCCGCGGGAGAATCCGTGGCTGGAGACAGTGGAGATGCAGGAGTCTGCCGCGCCCTACCACGACTGGAATGAGCGGATCACTTCAGAGTGCTACGCCCCGAACGGGGCCTCGCGGATTGTGAACCAGCAGCGCCAGATCATCCGCATTGTGAACAACTACGCGCAGATGAGCTTCAACTTTGGCCCGACGCTGCTGAGCTGGCTGGAGGAGTTTGCTCCGCGCACGTACCGGATGATTCAGGATGCGGACCAGGCGAGCGCCGCGCGGTACTCCCACCACGGCTCCGCGATAGCCCAGGTGTACAACCACGTGATTCTGCCGCTGGCCTCGCCGCGCGATGCGCTCACGCAGATTCGCTGGGGGATTGCGGACTTTGAGCACCGCTTTGGACGCAGGCCGGAGGGGATGTGGCTGGCGGAGACGGCTGTCTCCCGGGCGGTGCTGGATCTGCTGGCGCAGGAGGGGATCCGGTTTACCATCCTGGCTCCGCACCAATGCGCGCGCGTGCGCCGGTTGCAAGAGGCGGAAGGGGAGGGACGGAAGGCCGGAGTTGGCGGCGGCGCCGGCGGCGGGACCAGCGGGGCTGAGAGCGTCGGCGGCCCGGCGGCGGGTGAGCCGGGTTCGGGCGGCTTAAGTTCGGGCAGCTCTGGTTCCGAGGAGCCGGGTTCCGAGGGGTTGAGTTCTGAGGGTCTGGAAGATGCGTGGATCGAGACGCCCAACGCCGCCGTGGATAGCACGCGAGCGTATCGGGTGAATCTGGATGAGGGACGGTCGATTGCGGTGTTCTTCTATGACGGCGCGGCCTCCCGAGCGATTGCGTTTGAGGGCCTGCTGAACGATGGCGAGGGCTTTGCGCGGCGGCTGATGGCCGGGTTCCGTGCGGAGAACGCGGACGGCGAGGCGCAACTGGCGCACGTGGCCACGGATGGCGAGTCCTATGGCCACCATCATCGCTATGGCGAGATGGCCCTGAGCTATGCGCTGCACTGGATTGAGGAGAGCGAGCAGGCGCGGCTGACCAGCTATGGAGAGTTTCTGGAGAAGTTCCCGCCCACGTGGGAGGCTGAGGTGGTTGAGAACACCTCCTGGTCGTGCAGCCATGGGGTAGAGCGCTGGCGCTCCGACTGCGGGTGCAACGGAGGGCGGCCGGGCTGGAACCAGCGCTGGCGCGGCCCGCTGCGCGAGGCGCTGGATCTGCTGCGGGACAGGACGGCGCCGCTGGCCGAGGCCGTGGCCAAGCCGCTGTTCAAGGATCTGTGGGCCGCGCGCGACGCCTATATTCACGTGATCCTGGACCGCTCCAGCGACAACCTGGACCGGTTTTTTGCCGCCCATGCCACCCATACTCTGAGCCCGGAGGAGCGAATCCAGGCGTTTGAGCTGATGGAGTTGGAGCGGCATACGCAACTGATGTACACCTCCTGCGGGTGGTTCTTTGACGACATTGGCGGCATTGAGACGGTGCAGATTATCGCCTACGCGGGGCGGGTGATCCAGTTGGCCCACAAGCTGTTTGCCGACCCCGCGCTGCAGGCGGACCCCAAGGCCGCGAGCGGAACGGCGAGCGAGTTGGAGGCCGAGTTTCTGGAGTTGCTGGCCAAGGCGGAGAGCAACGAGGCGGCGGTGGGCAACGGCGCTGAGGTGTATCGGCGATTTGTGAACGCCGGGCGGCTGGACCTGGAGAGCGTTGGCGCGCACTACGCCATCAGCTCCATCTTCCGTAGCTATCCGGATGCGGGCAGGATCTTCTGCTTTGAGGTGCGTCGACACTCCTATGACGTGTTCAGCTCCGGCCGGGGGCGCTTCGCCTTTGGCCGCGCGACGCTGTGTTCGCAGATCACCGAGGAGTGCGAGGACATCTGCTTTGCCGTGCTCCACCTGGGCGATCAGAACCTGTCGGCGGCGGTGAAGCGATTCCGCCCCGAGGATAGGCAGGCGTGGACGGAGTTTGTCGCCGGCGCGCAGGCCGCCGTGCGGGGAGCGAATATCCCGGAGCTGGTGCGCTTGCTGGACGGCTATTTTGACTCTACCTTGTACTCGCTTACTTCCCTGTTTGCCGACGAGCAGAGGAGCATTTTGCAGATCATTCTGAACCAGACGCTCTCTGAGGTGGAGGGCTCGCTGACCCGCATCTACGACGAGCACTGCACGCTGTTGGACTTTTTGGCGGAGACCAAGGTGGCCGCTCCGCCGGCGCTGGCGGTGACGGCGCAGTTCGCCATCAATGCGGGACTGCGCCGGGCGCTGGAGGCAGAGACGTTCAACTCCGCCGAGATTGCGCGGCTGCTGCGCCGCGCGCAGATGGACCATGTGGCCCTGGACAGCAGCCTGCTGAGCTATACGGCCGACCGGCGGATGAAGCGCGCCATGGTCCGGCTGGAGGCGGCCGCGGAGCAGCAGTCACCGCAGAACCTGGCCGTGCTGCATGAGACACTGGCGATTGCGGAGAGTCTGCGCACGTTGCCCATGGAGATCAACCTGTGGCAGGCGCAGAACATCTGGAATGAGCTTCTGCGCCGCTCCTTCGCCGCGTACTGGTCCCGGGAGTGGCGGGAGGGCTTCCGCAAGGTGGGGCTGGCCTTGAATATCGCCGTGGATGAACTGGTAACCGGCCAAGGCGGGCAAGCGTTGTGAGCTGGCTCCAGGGGTTCCGCGACGCACGGGAGGGTTTAAGGGTGACCTAGGTCACCAAAATTGGCACGCAAAGGTCTATAATGATTTCTCAGATGGGCTACGTAGAGTTGTATATGCCCACCGGGCTCCAGGGTAGGACCGCTGGATGGGTCTACTCACCGGATCTGGGCTTTGATCGACTCCCCGATCTGGCGAACCGAATGCCCACGCCGCCGCGGACGATTGCGGCGGCGTGACTTTTTAAGGCTTGGTGAGGGTGGTGGAGGCCGGCGCGGCGGATGCGGCGAAGGGAGAGCCCATCTGGAACGGGTGAGGCCGCAGGGGCGCCGGAGATCCGGCGCCTGGCGAGAGCTTCGAAGGGGGCTCTGGCGGCTGAAGCCAAGGGGCGCAGCCGAACGCGCGGTCCTTTATCGCTTCCAGAGGGTGATGACCAGTCCGCCGGCCACGATGAGGCTGCCTCCCACAAGGATGGGTAGGCTGGGGGACTGGCCGAAGCGCAGCTTGGCCACGACCTGCGCCACCAGAAAAAACAGCGCGACATAGGCCCCCAACAGCTCTCCGAAGTTCCAGGGCGGCAGGTTGACGAACAGCCCATAGAAGCCCAGCACGAAGACGCCGGCGGCGAACCAGCCCACACGGTGAGACGCCGAGGCGCGGTAGAGCCCGGACTGGAAGAACGAGTCTCCCAGGACCTCCAAGGAGGCGGAGAGCAGCAGCACGACCAGGCTGCCCCAGGGTGACGAGACGAACTCTCGTAGCAGATTCTTCACAGACAGTCTCCTTGCGCCAGATCCTGCGCCAAATCCTGATCCAAATCCCTGCGCCAAATCCTGGCACGGAATCCTGGCGCGGAATCCTGGGGAAGGATTTCGCGGCGGTTTCGATTGCCGACAACGGCTTGCATTGCGGGCTGGGTTGGCCGCCTGGCCGGGCTTTTCGTCAGGTTCTTTGGATTTTACAGCAGCGCTGCCGGGCCGCCTTCCGGAGGCCCGCACCTGTGCCGTCCGAAGGCCTGCATCCGCAAGGGGCGCGGGGAGGGTAGACTAGAGTCTCCGCACTCCAAAGATCTTCTCGCAAAGGATAGGGAACTCCGTGTGAGCTGGTTTGGCTATCTTCTGATGCTTTCCGGTTGGCTGCTGGCGGCTGCCGCGCTGTTCCTGCTGAACGGTGTGGGGGAGCGGCTGCTGTTTGTGGCTGCGGGCCTGATGGTGGAGGCGCTGGGCCTGGGCCTGATTACCTACCGTTACCGTTCGCTGCAGAGGGGTCCGCAATGAGCCTGAGCCTTTGCCTGATGAGCCTGCTTCTGATTCCGTTCGCGGCGGCGGGGCTGGCGCTGCTGCAGCAGGGCCTGGGACGCAGCCGCAGCGCAGCGCAGGCGATGCTCGGCTCGCTGTGCGCGCTGGCGACGGCGGCGATCGTCTTTGTGCTGCTGGGATCGGCGTGGATGGGCCTGGCCGGCGGCGCGGCGCACGTACTGCACCTGGGGGGAAGGACCGTGAACTGGCTGGGCGCGGAGCCTTTGTTTGCCGCCGGCATCCGCGGCAGCCTGACGGCTGGGCCCGGCCGGGCGCTGGTGCTGGCCTTTGGGATGTTTGCCGTGGGCCTGTGCGGGCTGATCCCTATCAACGCCGGCAGCGATCGCTGGCGCCTGGCGGCGGTGTGCGCGGCCACCGCGCTGCTGGCGGCCATCCTGTTCCCACTGATGGCGCACTGGGTTTGGGGCGGAGGATGGCTGGCGCAACTTGGCCCGCTCTTTGGCCCGCTGTCTGGCCTGCCCGGCTTTACCGATATGGGCGGGGCGGCGGTGATCCAGGTGACGGGCGGCCTGTGCGCGCTTTCTGTGGCCTGGATTGTGGGACCGCGCCAGGGCAAGTACACCGAGGGCTCCGCCGCGGCCATCCCCGGACACAACATTGTGCAGGTTCTGTTTGGCTGCATGCTGGCGCTGATCGGCTGGATTGGACTGGAGGCCGCAGCCGCGATGCTGTTTTACAGCGCCGGCCTGGGGCAGATCGCCTTGACCGTGATCAACGCCGTGCTGGCGGGCTCCGCCGGATGCCTGGCGGCGGTGCTGACCACCCGCCTGCGGTATCGCAAGCCGGATGCCTCGCTGAGCGCCAACGGCTGGATTGCGGGCCTGGTGGCGGGCTCCGCCGGCGGCGGGAGGCTGGCCCCGGTTGAGGTGATCCTGATCGCGCTGGTGGCGGGAACGCTGGTGACCTTTCTGGTGGAGTTGCTGGAACTGCGCCTGCTGATCGACGATCCGGGCGGGGCGATCTCCGTGCATCTGGGGGCGGGGTTGTGGGGAGTCCTGGCCTATGGCCTGTTTGCTCCGGCAACGGCTCCGCGAGCGGAGTTGCTGCTCTCTCAACTGATCGGCGTGGCGACGCTGGTGGGCCTGATGTTTCCGGTGATCCACATCTCGCATCGGCTGCTGAACCGGGTGATTCCCTTCCGAGTGGATGCGGACGGCGACTGGCAGGGCATGGACATCCGCGAGTTGGGCGCAGGAGCCTATCCGGAGTTTGTGCTGCACGCGGATGAGTTCACGCCACGCTAGACACGATAGACGATAGACGCGATAGAGCGGCGGGCGGGTGAAGGTTGGCGGGGCCGTGCAGCAGGCGGCAACAGGGCCTGGAAGTTCCGGCCGGCGTCGAGGGGGTTGATTTGTAGTGAAGACTTCCCACTACCCGCGTTGAAAACAGAGAACTTACCTCCGCAACTGCGGAAGTGGGCTAGTGACGCCGCGACAGCAGCAGCAAAAGGCCAAACAGGACCAGGGGAATGAGCGCCAGACCGGCATAGAGCAGAAGACGGCGGCGCTGCGGGGACCTTCGCTTCTTCCATTGCTCGGCGTCCGGGCGCGCGGCGACGCCTACCTCATCCTGGTGGAGCAGGTCATGCGCCATCTCACGGGTGCTGGCATAGCGGTTTTTGGGCTCGCGCTCCATGGCGCGGAAGACGATCTCCTGCAGTTGCGGCGAGATGGAGGGATCCCGTTCGCGGGGCGGGACGGGCTGATTCAACAGCCGGTCATTCATGACGGCGAGGGGATTGGGGCCGGTGAAGGGCGTGGCTCCGGTCAACATCTCATAGAGCATCACCCCGAGCGCGTAGACGTCACTGCGCGCATCGCCGCGCTTGCCGCGCACCTGTTCCGGCGAGATGTAGTCCGGGGTGCCCAGACTTTGGGAGAAGTGCGCAAAGGTGAGCCGGCGCGCGCCCTGGCTGCCGGCGATGCCGAAGTCGATGAGGTGAATTTCGTCGTCCTGGTCCACCATGATGTTCTCCGGCTTGAGGTCGCGGTGGACGACGCCGTTGGCGTGGACATGATCGAGGGCCTGGCAGATGCCCACCATGAGCTTGACGGCGCGCGGAACGGGCAGCTTCTTCTCTTCATTCAGGATCTGCCGCAGCAGGCGGCCATCCAGCCACTCCATAACCATGTAGACCTGGGAGCTGTCCGGGTTGGGAAAGACCTTCATGACGCCGGGATGGTCCAGGCGGACGCCGATCTCCTGCTCGCGGCGAAAGCGATCATAGAGGGCGGGATCACTTTCCACCTCGGCATGGGGCACCTTGATGGCCACCTGGCGGCCGTCGCGGGTGTCATGGGCGCGGAAGACGGTGGCCATGCCGCTGGTGGCGACCACCTCTTCGAGTTGATAGGCGTCGAGCCGGTCACCAGGATGCAGGGTGAGGTTGGGAGCGAACATTTAGAGCAACCTGTAGGGACGGCCGCGGTAGAGTCCCATCCTCTCAACAGACTTGACACGGATCAACTGGACGCTGATGTTATCGGGTCCACCGGCATCGTTGGCCGCCTGGACCAGCGCCTGAGCCGCCTGCTCCAGACGGCTGTTTTGCAGGATGGTTTGCAGGATCACCGTGTCTGGCACGGAGCCGTAGAGGCCGTCCGTACAGAGCAAGAGAATGTCGGCGGGAAGAAGATTGACGGTGAGGGTGTCGGCGGCGACAAACAGTTCGCTGCCCAGAGAGCGGGTGAGCAGATGCCGGCCTTCGTTGCTGGCGGCCTCGGCCTTGCTGAGAATCCCTAGCCGCACCTGTTCCTCGGCCACGGTGTGGTCGCGGGTCAACTGGGTTCCATTGCCGTTGCGAAAGAGATAGCAGCGCGAGTCGCCGACGTGAGAGACCACAGCCGAGTCAAAACGGAGGGCGCAGGCGACGATGGTGGTGCCCATGCCGATGCCGGCGCGGTCCCGAGCGGCGCGGCCGGCGTCATAGACGGCCGCATTGGCCTCCTGCACCAGGCGAGGCAGAAGAGAGACGTGCATGACGCCCCTGGGCATCTTGCGAAAGCCCTCCAGAGCGGTGTGGATGGCCAGTTGCGAGGCCACCTCGCCGTACTCATGGCCGCCCATGCCGTCTGCAATGGCGAAGAACCAGCCCTGCGATTGGACCTGTGCGGGCCCCATGGGCAGGACGTGGCCCAGGGAGTCTTCATTGTTGCCGCGCACTTTGCCCTGGTGGGATAACTCAGCGAACTCAAGATCAAGCATAAGGAAAAACCCGCGCGATCGATTTGCACTACCCGCTGCCTAAAACTGAACCTTGCAAAACCTGCTGCGCACTGCACGCTGCCGAGCGAGGCAGCGATAGATCTGGCTCCCTGGCTGGCCCCATTGGCCTGGCCCGGCTGGTTAGCCTGACCCCACAGCCCGACCCAGCCCCATGCCCGGCCGGGCGTGATAATGCCCCAAGGGCTGCGGCGAGGGCGCGATCCTGTGCGGTTGGCCGCCCGTCCGCGGAGGGGCGTACAGAGGCGCCGTGACGAACAGGAGGAGCGGACCCAGTTCCCCCAGTCTACGCTGAAGGTTGGAAGTACGGGAGGTTCGCGCTGGGCTGGACCCTGGGCGTGCAACGGAGGGCAGCGTTGCCGGATCCCGGAACGCGGCGGGGCCGGAACAGCGTAGGAGAAGGCCGGCGATGCACCCGGAGGCGCTGCTGCATAGAAAAAGAATCGGAGCGGCGGATGATGGGCGATGGAAACAGTTCACTATAATCTTGCACTGAGGGCGGACGGCCGCCCAAAAGCTTGCCATGCAACTTTTCTACAAGCGCTTTGGCGTGATTACGGGCTTTCTTCTTCTGCTGGGCCTGTTGGTGGTCAACGCGCTCATCACGCAGCGTCAGCTCAGCGCCACGATTGAGCATCAGACGCGGGTGGAGGATACCCAGCAGGTGTTGCTGGCGGTGAACCAGACACAGTCTCTGCTGGAGGACGCCGAGACCGGAGAGCTGGGCTATCTTTACACCACCAACCCACAGTACTTGAAGCCGTACATGCAGGCCGTTCGCGAACTGGGCCCGCAATTTGATCTGCTGAGCAAGATGACGATCCGCCATCCGCAGGTGACTGAGCAGGTGGCGCAACTGCGCAGCCTGGTGGCGGCCAAGCTGGACGATCTGGCCAGCACGATTCTGCTCTATCAGTCCGGATACTCTGCCGAGGCGCGGCAGATGATCGTCTCCGGACATGCGCATCTGCTGAGCGTCGAGATCAATAACCTGATCGGCCAGATCCTGCTGCAGGAGACCTCGCTGGAGACGGAGCGGGCGGAGTCAGCCAACCGCAGCGTCCGCCGCGCCTATCTGTCCATTGATCTAGCCACGCTGATCGCCATCCTGGGCCTTTGTTTCCTGGCCTATTCCATCTTCAAGACGATGGCTCTGCGCGACCTTTACGCGCACCAGTTGCAGGAGCGGGAAGAGTGGTTCCGGACCACGCTGACCAGCATGGGCGACGCCGTGGTGGCCACCGACAAGCGGGGCCGGGTGACCTTTGTGAACTCCATGGCCGAGCGCCTGATGGGCCTCTCTTCCAACCAGGCGATCGGGAGAGCGATTGCGGAGGTGTTTCCGCTGTTTCACGAGACCACCGGGATGCCGATGGAGAATCCGTTCCGGAAGGTGATGGAGCAAAACTTTGTGGTGGGTATTCCGGGTCACGCGCTGCTGGAGCACAAGGACGGGAGCCGGATCCCGATTGACGAGAGCGCGGCTCCGATCCGTGATGCGCAGGGCGGCCTGGTGGGCATGGTGATCGTCTTCCGCGACGCCACGCAGGAGCGCAAGTCCCAGGAGGTGCTGCGCAAGACGGAAAAGCTGGCCGCCGCAGCGCGTCTGGCGGCTACGGTTTCGCATGAGATCAACAACCCGCTGGAAGCCATTGGCAACCTGGTGTATATCGCCAAGACGACAGAGAATGTGCCGGAGTCCGCGGTGGCGCATCTGGCGATGGCCGAAGAGGAGTTGATCCGCGTCTCCCATATCACCCGCCAGACGCTGGGGTTCTATCGTGAGTCCAAGATGCCGGAGAAGTTTGACCTGCCCACCCTGGTGGAGTCCGTTTTGAACATCTACTCCAACAAGTTCCGCACCAAACACATCCAAGTGGAACGGGATCTGCAGCATTGCCCGCTCTTCTACGGGCTCTCCGGCGAACTGAATCAGGCGGTAGCCAACCTGGTGTCCAACGCGGCCGACGCGGTTGCCAACGGCGGCTCGATCCGGGTGGGGCTGGCCTGCCGGAAGGAGGGTGAAGAGGAGGTGGTTTGCATCACCATCCAGGATGACGGCCCGGGGATTGCGGACGAGCATCGCGAGCGGATCTTCGAACCGTTTTTCACCACCAAGAAGGATGTTGGCACCGGCCTTGGACTGTGGGTGGCAAAGGAGATTATCGAGCGCCACGGTGGGCGCCTGGAGGTTGCGTCCAAGACCGCTGAGGGAGAGCACGGCACCACCTTCACCATGACTCTTCCGGTTCGCCTGGAGGTGGAGAGCCTGGCCGCCGAGGAGACAAGCGCAGAGAATGCCAGGGAACCTGAGACCCGCGAGATGCAGCCGTAGGGGTCACCCCGGCGGGGCCGACGGCCGAGCGGGACGCCTGGTGCGGGTTACGGGATGATTCTGGCGCCTGTGTTGGCCGCCAGGACAGGAGGCCAGGGTGCTTTCTGCCGCCGAGGCTCCTCTATGCTGCCGAGGCTCCTCTATGCTGAAAGGGAGCCTCCATGCCCGCCAAGCCCCATGAGACGACGTCCTCTCGCCGATGGTCTTTTCGAGCGCTTGCGCTCTGGCTGCTGCGTGGAGTGGTTCTGCTTTGGATGCCGGCCGCCCTGGCGCTGGCAGCGGCGCGATGGGTAGACCCGCCGACCACCGCTGTGCAGGTGGAGCGTTGGTTCCAGGCCGAAGTGGACGGCAAGCCCTACGTCAAGCGCTACCAGTTTGTCTCGCTGGACCACATCGCTCCCGCGTTGCAGCATGCGGTGATCGCCGCCGAAGACGCTCGCTTCTACCAACACCACGGCTTCGACTGGCAGGCGATGGAGATTGCCGCGGAGCACGACATGCGTGGCGGCCGTCTGCGGGGGGGATCCACGCTGACCCAGCAACTGGTGAAGAACCTGTTCTTTGGGACGGGGCGCACGTACCTGCGCAAGGGCGCTGAGTTCACGCTGGTTCCGGTGGCCGAGCTGGTGCTGGGCAAGCGGAGGATCCTGGAACTTTACCTGAACGTGGTGGAGTGGGGGCCGGGCGTCTATGGGGCGGAGGCTGCAAGCCAGTACTACTTTCGGATCCCAGCGCGCAGGATCAGCCGCATCCAGGCGGCGGAGTTGGCTGCGATTCTGCCGGCCCCGCGCAGGCGGCGTCCGGAACGTATGACCCATTACAGCGGCCTGATTCTGGAGCGTATGCGCCAGATGGGGTGGTAGCAAGCGAAGAGCGGCCGGCCGGTCAGGTTACCGGGGGACGCGTTCTAGTATCCTATACAGATAGGCAGGACCGCCTCTGCGATCCTTGCCCGGCCCACCCAAGGGAGGGGCCAGGGAAAGAGATTTCAGCATCGCAGAAGGAAGGGAGTCCGTCGTGGCATCTGCAGTAGCGAGCGATAGCATCCAGTTGATTCAGCTTACAGAACAGCCAGGAGTCCGAAACGCCCCCGTTTCCACGTGCAGTTCCGCACTGGCCGAAGCGCCCTGGCTCTTCGACGTGGAGCCGACCTATGGGCCGGGCGCTTCCATGGATGACCCGATACCAGCCGGCACTCCCAGGCAGCCGGGTCTTCCCGCCGAGTACCGCCAGGCGTCTGCAGAGGAGCTGGACCGGCGCATCCGCCAGGCGAAGAGGTCCCTGGGCGAACGGCTGGTGATCCTGGGCCATTTCTACCAGCGGGACGAGGTGATACAGTACGCCGACTTTATCGGCGACTCCTTTCAACTGGCCAAGGCCGCGCTCACCCGCCCCCGGGCCGAGACGATCGTCTTCTGCGGGGTCCACTTTATGGCCGAGACGGCGGCGATTCTCTCCCGCGCGGGCCAGGCGGTGATCCTGCCCAACCTGGCCGCCGGCTGCTCCATGGCGGACATGGCGGACCTGGAGAGAGTGGAGGACTGCTGGGAGCAACTGACCGATGTGTTGGGCGAGGACGGCGATCAGACGGGACGGCAGCCGGTTGTCCCGGTGACTTATATGAACTCCTCGGCCGCTCTGAAGGCCTTTTGCGGAGAACATGGGGGGGTGGTATGCACCTCCTCCAACGCCCGGAGGGTGATGGAGTGGGCCCTGGAGCGGGGGCAGCGGGTGCTGTTCTTCCCGGACCAGCACCTGGGCCGGAACACCGGCAAGGCGATGGGCATCCCTTTGGAGCAGATGGCGGTCTGGGATCCTGCGCTGCCGCTGGGGGGGCTGACGGCCGAGACGGTGCAGGATACAAAGGTTTTGCTATGGCATGGCTACTGCTCCGTGCATATGCGCTTTACGGTGGAGCAGATTGCAGCCGCCCGCCACCGTCATCCGGGCGTGCAGGTGATCGTGCATCCGGAGTGCAGGATGGAGGTGGTGGACGCGGCAGACGCGGCCGGTTCGACGGATTTGATCGTTAACACAATCGCCGCAGCCCCGGCGGGCTCTACCTTTGCGATTGGAACGGAGATCAACCTGGTGCAGCGCCTGGCCGCGCAACATCCGGAGCACACCATCTTCTGCCTGGACTCGATCGTCTGCCCCTGCTCCACGATGTACCGCATCCATCCCAGCTACCTGGCCTGGGTGCTGGAGGGGCTGGAGCGAGGTGAGGTTCTGAATCGCATTTCCGTGCCTGAATCCATGGCGGCGCCCGCCAGGCTGGCGTTGGACGCGATGCTGAACCTGGCGCCGGGGAAGACGGCAAGACAGGGTGAGGCATGAGGGCGGCCGAGCGGCAGGTGGTGGTGGTGGGCTCGGGGATCGCCGGGCTGATCGCAGCGCTGGAGTTGAGCCGCGGCTACCGCGTCGTGCTGGTGACCAAGGCGCTGCTGGCTGACTCCAACACTCGGTGGGCGCAGGGCGGAATTGCCGCGGCGATGTTCTCTGACGACTCCGCCGCGAGCCACATCGCCGACACGCTGGCGGCCGGAGCGGGATTGTGCGATGAAGCTGCTGTGCGGGTGCTGTGCAGCGAGGGACCGGAACGGATCCGCGACCTGATCCGGCTGGGCGTTCGCTTTGACCAGACGCCGAGCGGAGAGCTGGCGCGCGGATTGGAGGCGGCGCACTCCTTACCCAGAATCCTGCACGCCGGGGGCGACGCCACCGGCCTCTCCATTGAGACAGCTTTGGTCCACGCCGTGCGAGCGACGCGAAGGATTGAGGTGCTGGAGAATACCTTTGCGCTGGACCTGGTGGTGACCCATGGCGTGGCCACAGGGCTTGAGGTGATGGGCCAAGGCGGCGGCCGACGGGTGCTGGAGGCGGCGGCCGTGCTGCTGGCGTCCGGCGGAGCGGGCGAGCTTTACTTGCACACCACCAATCCCAGCGTGGCCACCGGGGACGGGACTGCGATGGCCCTGCGCGCCGGCGCTGAGCTGGCCGATGTGGAGTTTTACCAGTTCCATCCCACGGCTTTAGCGGCTACGGGCTCTGCGGCCCTGGCCGGTTCGGGGTCTGGGCCGGGGCCGGGGTCCGACGCTGCCGCGCATGCTTCGGGCGATGCTGCGATGGGCGCTGCAAGATCGTCTCCCTTTTTGATCTCTGAGGCCGTCCGCGGTGAGGGAGCGGTGTTGCTGGATAGCCACGGCAATCGGTTCATGACGGGGATTCATCCCGCGGCCGAACTGGCTCCGCGCGACGTGGTGGCGCGTGGCATCGCCCGGCAGATGGCGCTGCAGGGTGGGGCTCCGGTGCTGCTGGACGCAAGCCGCCTGCGCCCACGCGAAGAACTTGCGGACTTTCTGGCGCGGCGTTTTCCGTCCATCAACGCCGAGACCCGAGCCCGCAACCTTGATTGGTCGCGGGAGCCCATCCCCGTGACCCCCGCCGCCCACTACTGGATGGGAGGCGTGCGCACGGACGTTTATGGCCGCACCTCGATCCCCGGCCTGTATGCAGTGGGCGAGGTGGCGTGCACGGGAGTTCACGGCGCCAACCGGCTGGCTTCCAACTCCCTGCTGGAGAGCCTCACCTTCGCCTGGCGCTGCGCGCACCTGCTGCTGAGCGCAGAGGCGGCTCCGATGGCTGCGCGCGGCGGGTCGCGCGTGGAGAGAAGGCTTGCGACAGTGGATGATGCCCCCATGGGCGGAGCAGCCCCGGTGAGCCGGCGGGCCTTGCAGTCCCTGATGTGGACCAAGGCAGGCATTGAGCGCAGCCGTGAGGGTTTGGAGGCAGCCGCACGGCAGTTGAACGGCTGGTATGCGGAGAAGGCGACCGGGCAGGATGCGGCGCTGGAGGCATTGGAGACGCGCAACCTGCTGGAGCTGGCTCGGGTTGTGGTGGCTGCGGCCCTGGCCCGGGAGGAGTCTCGCGGCTCCCATTACCGCACCGACTTTCCCGTCCTCAGGACGGAGTTCCAAGGCTCGCTTGTCTACTGTGCGGCCGCGCGAGAGCAGAAGGGTCCCGAGCCGAACGACCAGATGGCGAAGCACACGCCCGTGCGCGAGATCATCCCATGCTCGTGAGGCCCAGCCGAGCCGCCGTTGAGGCGATCGTCCGCATGGCTCTTCTGGAAGACGCGCCGTGGGGGGATCTGACCTCGCAGACGCTGCTCCCGGATTCAGCAACTGTGAGCGCGCATCTGGTGGCGCGCGAAGGGGGTGTGCTGTGCGGCGAAGATCTGATCGAAGCCGCCTTCACTCTGACCGATCCGGCGGTTTCCGTTCGTTTTGAGCGGCACGACGGCGAGACGTTTCCGTCCGGAGCGAGGCTGGCGGCGATTCAGGGTCCGGCGCGAGCCATCCTGCAGGCTGAGCGGATTGCGCTGAATTTTGCGCAGCGACTCTGCGGCATTGCCACCCTGACGGCTGCGTACGTGGGCCAGACCAAGGGGACGCGAGCGCGGATCACAGACACCCGCAAGACCACGCCGGGACTGCGCCTTTTTGAGCGCTACGCCGTGCGCTGCGGCGGCGGACAGAACCACCGCTTTTCACTCTCTGACGCTGTGATGGCCAAGGACAATCATCTGGCCCTGCTGAGCGCGAAGCTTCCGGAGGCGCTGCGCTCTGCGCGCGCCGCGCTGCCGCATACCGTCTGCATTGAGGTGGAGATCGACCGGCTGGAGCAGCTAAGCGAACTGGAGCCGCTGCTGGGGACAGCGGTGCATACGGTGCTGCTGGACAACTTTCCGCTGGGAGACCTGCGTATTGCGGTAGAGCGCATCGCACATCGCGCACTGACCGAGGCCAGCGGGGGTATCACGCTGGAGAGCGTGGCTGCGATCGCAGCGACCGGGGTGGACATTCTCTCTGTAGGGGCGCTGACGCATAGCCCCCGCGCGCTTGACCTGGGGCTGGATATAGAGGCGGCTGCAGGCGGAGCGTGAGGGCAAAGAGCCGGCAGGTGGGTGTGGCAACGGTGGCGGAGCCCGGGCGAAGTGGACGAATTGGCTGCGGAGCGCCCCGGGGGCGGGCGTGAGATGTGCGAGCAGCGCGGAAAGACGCTTCAGGCGAGGGTCGGCTGGGCCGGAACCAGTCCTGACGCGTGGGTGAATTTTCCCTTCGCGCGATCGCTCGTGCAAAACCAATGATGATTGCCGTCCTCCCTCACTGTGGCCGTAGCTGCGCCCGATTTCTGGGCAAAGGATATGCCTTCCAGCGTAGATTGGGGGGGCCCCAGTGGAGACATGGGCTCCGCGCTAACCACGTTCCGATTCAGCACCCGGAACGCGTCAGGCAAGCTTCCGGACGCGGAGACCGCTCAAGTTTACCTTCACTTTGCATCGTCAGCGGGCGAACCGATTGGATCGGGTGCGAGTGTTGCGAGGGGGCCTGTGCAGCCCGGTAGAACACGACGTGGGATAGTGCGCCCGCATCTAGGCGGCTTCAGGATCTGGAGCGAGCGTACAAAGCTGTGGCCCCTCGCCAACGGGCGTTATGGATCTTCGATTGGGTTCTGATCACGTGCTATTCGCCGCATGGTCAGGCTAGTTCTCGACAACTCCCGCGAATTGTCAGCGCAGGGCGAAGCAAGTTGTAGCGGCGGACTTTCTGGGCGGGCCGCTGCCCAGGTGAGTTAGGCACCCTACCCGCCGTCCATCGAGGACCTTCCATCTGCAGGAAGTCCGCAGTTTGGAGGGTAGGTTCGCTTCGCTGCTGCTCCGGCCTCTGCGGGCAGCGCTGTGAGCCCATCACCTGGTTGAAGGACTGAAGAGCGCCGGGAAGCCTTTAATCCTTCGATCCATGGTTTTGACAGCGATTCCGATGGATCGGCGTACACTACGCTTGAAAAATGCAAGCCAGCGAGGGTTTCAGATGGCTTGAGCTTTGGAGGGAGCGGACTATGAACTTATGGAACGCGAATCGATATGTACGTCCCGTGACTTCCGGCCTGGCGGCCGGTTCGAGCGATGGTTTTGGAGGTAGGCTTGCAAAGTATCTGCCGACCGAGATTGTAAGTATCTACACGGTCTTTATCAGCGGTTTGATCTCTGCGAACCCTCCCAAATCCGAGGCTCCCTGGATCGCCGTGGGGATGATGATCGTGTTTCTGGTTGCGACGATCCTCTTTTTTGTTCGAAATGCCCCTGCCGGTCCGGTCAGGAAGGCGCATTTGATAGCATCGCCCATTGCATTTGTTGCATGGGCCTATCCGCTGTCTTCTCCGTTGTTGGGGGGGTGGTGTATCGGCTATGTGGCCGTTATCGGACAGACTCTTGCCGCCCTCGCCGCATGGCTGGTAGAACCAAATGACGCATGAGGAAAAACCATCATGCACATTTCGCGCGAATAGGTTCAGCGCATTGAGGGGTTAGCATGGCTGGCAGGTCCTGCTCTCTTCTGCCCGAGGAAGCTTTTCACCCGACATGCTTACCGAGTTGACATCCGACGAATGGCTGAAGGTCCAGCAGATCTTTGAGGCGGCTGTCAGCCTGCAACCTGAGCTGCGGGCGCAGTTTCTGGATACGGCCTGCGCCGAAACGCCTGCTCTGCGGACGAAGATAGAGGCTCTGTTGCAGGTTGAGATGAGCGCTACCCTTGACCCGGAGGTTGGAGGCGGGGCCCAGAGACGCGTGGGCCTGCCCAGGATCGGGGAGCATGTTGGCCCCTATCGGATTCTGGAGGTGATCGGGCGGGGCGGCATGGGCGTGGTCTATCGAGCCGTTCGCGATGACGACCAGTACCGCAAGGAGGTGGCCATCAAGGTGGCCGCGGCGGGAGGCTTGTCGCCGGAGCTGAGGCAGCGGTTCTTAGGCGAACGGCAGATCCTGGCAAGTCTGAGCCATCCCAACATCGCCCGCCTGCTGGATGGAGGCGCCACGGCGGACGGCGTTCCTTATGTGGTGATGGAGTTTGTCGACGGCAAGCCCATTGACGTCTACTGCACGACAGCAGGCCTGGATACGCGCCAGAAGATTGTGCTGATGGTGCAGGTGGCGCGAGCGGTGGACTATGCCCACAAACACCTGGTGGTGCATCGCGACCTTAAGCCGGAAAACATCTACGTGATTGCCGACGGTACGCCAAAGCTGCTGGACTTTGGGATTGCCAAAGCACTTGATCCGGCGGTAGCCGGGATGAGCAGCAGCCTGACGGTGGATGCCGCGCGGCTGATGACCCCGAAGTATGCCAGCCCGGAGCAGGTGCGCGGGGAGGCGATTACCACAGCGACCGATGTGTATCAGATTGGCGTGCTGCTCTACAGCCTGCTGGCCGGCCGCAAGCTGTTCCAGCCGGCCAAAGGATCAAAGTTCAGCGTGGGCGAACTGGAGCGCATGATCTGCGAGACGCCGCCGCAAAGGCCGAATGTGAATCGGGATCTGGACCAGGTGATTCTGCACGCGCTGGAGAAGGAGCCAGGGCTCCGTTACCCCTCCGCGGGTGAAGTGGCCGATGATCTGGAGCGCTACCTGCGCGGCTTTCCGGTGAATGCCCGGGCCGCTTCGCGGATCTACCGCGCAAGAAAGTTTGTACTGCGGCATAAGCTGGCGGCGGGCTCCGGTGGAGCGATTGTTCTTTTGTTGCTTGTCTCGACGATGATTCTGAGGCGGCAGCGCGACGAGGCGCAGGCCGAACTTCGCCGAGCCGACATGGTCTCCGCTTTCTTGCAGACGGTGTTTTCCTCGGCGAACCCGGACAACAATCAGGGTTCGCCTCCGACAGTGCAGCAGTTGCTCGACCATGGCGTGACCAGCGTGGAGACGTCGCTGGGATCCGAGCCAGAGGCCAAGGCAGACCTGTTGACGACCTTTGGGCAGACGTACTCCAGCCTGGGGCGGTATGACCGGGCTGATACGTTGCTGATGCAAGCCTTGGCCCTTTACCAGCGGCTGCACGAAGAGCATACGGCCAAATACGCTGATTGCCTGGTGCAGGATTCCGAGGCTGCGACCCGGCGTGGAGATTTCCCGCGGGGCATAGCCGAGGCACGAGAGGCTGTGGCGATCTCAACGTCAGTCTCCGGCCCGTATAGCGAGGCTACGGCCCATGCGCTGGATACGTTGGGCTTTATGCTGAACATGGCCGGCGATGCTACGGAAGCCAAGAGGGTGAATCGGCAGACGATCGCTGTGTGGGAGAAGATCGATGGGCCGGATACTCCGAACCTGTTTGCCGCCATCAATAGCCTGGCCGAATTGCAAGCTGCGGAGTACAAGGATCAGGAGGCCGAAGCTCTCTATCGCCGCGAGTTAACCATTTTGGAGAGAGATCCCTCCCATGAGTCGGACACCAGCGATGTGCTGAACCGATATGGGTTACTGCTCGATCGGGAGGGGCGTTACGCCCAGGCCGAGGCCATGCTGCGTGCGGGTCTGGCTATGCGCACTCACGTCTTCGGCCCCACGCATCCGCTGGTAGGACTGAGTCAGGACGGTTTAGGAACCGTGTTGCTCGACAAGGGCAAGTTAGCTGACGCTGAGACGTATCTGCTGGCGGCTCTACAGAACCATTTGAAATCCGTGGGGCCCTCCCATCGTTATGTGGCAAGCGATGACGAGCTTCTGGGCGAGCTTTATGAAAGGACGGGGGAGCTGGCCAAGGCGGAGATGTTTTACAGGCGGTCACTGGCGCTGCGGAAGAAGCTGTTTGGCGAGGATAGTGCGCCAAGCGCAGCGGTGATGAGGAACCTTGGGCGGCTGCTGGTGAAAGAAGGCCGATTCAATGAAGCGCGGCCACTGTTACAACAAGCGCTTGCCATCGCGCAAAAGACCGATGGCGAGGATAGTCCTCCAGCGGCGGCGGTGCTGATTGAGGTAGGACGGCTGGAACTGGCGGAGCATGCAGATGACGGCGCGGCGGCCACGCTGGGCAAGGCTTTGGAAGAGCTCCGCAGCAAAGCTCCCAACGAGCAACCGGCGATTGCCACAACGCTGGAACTGTTAGGACAGGCGCAGCGAAAAGAGCAGCGCAGGACCGGGGGGCTGGGAACCACGGCAGACCCGTGAGCATCCAAAGGTTGAGAGATCTGGCGCAGGCTGGCCGCAATGCCGCCGGCCTGCGATACTGAACTTTGAACTGCTTGCGGTTGATTCTTTCCGCTTGTCCCCGCTCAAACTATGCCGATCGTAGGAGAAAACTTCGAACATACGCTGCGCAGCGCGCGGTCGACGGTCTCTCTCCGCGAGACGGTCAATCTGGCGTATGACAGTTTTCAAGCCAGCAAAGCACGCTTTCTGCTGACCATGCTGGGCATGGTGATTGGTTCGGCCTCAATCGTGCTGGTGGCTACCGTGGGCCTGACGGGCAAGCAGTATGCCCTGGACACCATCTCCTCGCTCGGTCCCAATAAGGTGGAGATGCAGTACACGGGCGGCGTGGTGATGGGCCCCAATAACATCTCTACCCCGGACTATATGACCATCCAGGACATGGAGGCGGTAGATCAGCAGATCCCGGGGATTCGCTACAGCTCTCCCATGCTGGAGTTTCACGACCGCATTGCGGTGGGCAACGGAGTGAGCCGCGATGCGATGCTGCTGGGGGTAAGCCCGGAGTACAAGGATATCCGCGGGCTGAAGATCAAGGCCGGACGGTTCTTCGATGAGGAGGACGCACGCAACCACGCCAAGGTTGCCGATGTCGTCGGCCCCATGGCCATTGAACTGTATGGAAGCTATCAGGACTCCATTGGCCACACCATCTCCATCCACGGGATCCCGTTCGTCATCATCGGGGTCTTTGTGGAGAGCATCGACACCTTCGGCCAGTCTGAGATCAGCAACCACACCTTTCTGGTGCCCTACCAGGTGGCGAGGTACTTCACCGGCAGCAATGATCTGAAGGAGATCTTCTTCAGCATGGAAGACCGCCAGGACGTGGAGCCGGCGGCCAAGCGCATCATCGCCCTGATCGCCAGCCGCCATCGCCCCACCAGCGAGTACACCGCGCAGACCCTGACTGACGTTCTGAACACCATGCGGGGCATTGCCAATATGCTGACGGCAGTGCTCATCCTGGCCTCTGCGATTACCCTAATCGTCTCCGGCGTGGGCATTATGAACTCCATGCTGGCCAACGTACAGGCGCGGATCAAAGAGATTGGCATCCGCAAGGCCATGGGCGCCACCAGCCGCGAGATCCGGCTTCAGTTCCTGACCGAAGCGGTCTTTCTTTCGCTCTCGGGAGGCCTGATCGGCACCATCATCGGCATCGCGGTCCCCATCAGCGTTGGGCTGTTTACACCGTTTGCGATCCCGGTGAGCTACTGGGCGGCGGTGATCTCCCTGGCCACCTCCGTGATGGTGGGCGTGATCTTCGGCACCTTGCCGGCCAACCGCGCAGCGGTTCTGGACCCAGTGATCACCCTGAAGTATGAGTAGGCGCGCCGATTCCGATCGAGGCGCCCGGCCATAGGAAAGAGACGCTACTTGGCCACCAGCAGTTCAGGGCCGTGGTTGCGCACGTTGCCCAATGCGGAGCTGCAGGGCTCGATGCGGAGATCCTCCGAGGCCCAGGGGCGCAGCAGGTGCGAAGGCGCCAGCCTGGACTCATCCCGGTCCAGCCACTGCTCCCAGTCCTGCTCGCGCAAGAGGAGCGGCATCCGGGTGTGGATAGCCGCCATGGCCGGGTTGGCCTCCGTGGTGACCAGAGCGAAGCTCTGCAGCCAGCGATCGACCTCCTGCGGAGATCGCTTGGGCTCCTTCCACGCATCCCAAAGCCCGGCGATGGCCATCATGGCGCCATCGCGCAGGGTGATGGCATAGGGTTGCCGCGCCGTTTTGGATTTGGATGAGCGCAGGCGCGATGGCGGCTGGGAGGCGGAGTCGCCACGGGTTGGGCCGGACGGCGCAAGCGGCTCTGACCATTCATAGAAGCCGTCGGCTGGAATCAAGCAGCGGCGGCGTTTGAAGGACTCTTTCCAGGTGGCGGACCGGGTGAGCGCATCGGCCCGCGCATTGAAGGTGGAGATGGATTTGAACTCCTTGAGACTGGAGGCAAAGAAGGGAATCATGCCCCAGCGGAGCAGCACCATCTCACGTTCGCCGGAATCCTTCTCCAGCCGAATGACGGGTTGAAAGGTAGTGGGAGCAATGTTGTAGTCGGCTACGAGCGGATCCTCAAAGACTTTGGCGGCGCGAAACCGCTCCGCAATCTGCTGTTTTTCGGAGCTGCGAAAGTAACGTCCACACATGCTTTCAGCCTAGCATCGACTGCCCCAGGCGGTCTGCGCAGACCCTCCCGGGCGGGGTGCGGCTAATGCGCAGGCGCGTGATTGTGCCCGCCGGGCCCGTGGTGATGATGGGAATGCCCGTCCACCTCCACGACCTCCGGTGGAGAGCTGCAACCGTCCACGGTCTGGCAGGCGGAGACCTCCATCTGAATGGTGATGTGGTGAATGCCGAATTGGTCCCGGATCTGATGGTTGATCCGCTCCAACACCTGCTCGGACTGGGCCAGGTGCATCTGCTCGACCTGGACGTGGCAGGCCATGGCATGGCTCTGCGAGGTGAGGCTCCAGACGTGCAGGTCATGCACATTGACCACGCCCTGAATCTGCTGCACGGCGTTGCGGATGCGGGCCAGGTCCACGCTGCGCGGAGTTCCTTCGAGCAGAATCTGGAGGGTTTCTCGAACGATGCTCGCGCTGCTCCAAAGGATCATGAGCGCGATGAGCAGGCTGAGGAGCGGATCGATCCACTCTATCCCGGTGAGAGCGATGGCGAACCCGCCGCCGATAACCGCCGCGGTGGAGATGGTGTCACCCAGCATGTGGAGGAAGACGCTGCGGATGTTGACGTCCTCAGAAAACTTCCAGAGCAGGGCCGCGATGAGCCCGTTCATGAGAACGCCGGCAGCGGCCACGGCGGTCATCATGTGGGCCTGCACCATGACCGGGTGGAAGAACCTGCGCGCAGCCTCAACGGCGATCCAGAGCGAAAGCAGGATCAGCATCAGGGCGTTGACAAAGCCAGCCAACACGCCGGCGCGCTGATAGCCGAAGGTCCGCTGATCGGTGGCCGGGCGCATCTGCAGCCAGACGGCGACGAAGCTCAGCCCCAACGCCAAGGCGTCCGAGACGTTATGAACAGCCTCAGAGATCAGGGCCAGGGAGTGGGCCCGCAGGCCAAAGAACAACGTGGCCGCAACATAGAGGGCGGTGAGCAGGAGCGATCCCTTGAGAATCTGCTGCATCCGGGTGTTGGAGTTGTGCGTCACGGACATGCTGGTAGTTTAGATCTTCTGGCGATGCGTGACTTCAGCTTCTCCAGTGCAGGTCCACCGGCCCCTGGAGGGGATGTTCTCCCTCGCCGGAGAGGCGGCGCTGCTTCAAGGCGAAGTACCACTTGGCCGGCAGGTCAGCGTCATCGATGAGCATGAGGCCCGGGTTGAAGCGCAGGCCGCGGGCCTGCTCCACCATGGTCTGCTGATCCTGGGCCACAAACTTCGCTCCAAAGTAGCGAACGATGGGCGTGACCAGAGGCAGGTGGTAGGCGATGTTCCAGGCGGCGACGACATCGATGCGGCAGGAGGTGGGCGTGACCGGAGTTACGGTGGTGAGCGAGGTAAACCAGCGTTCGCGGCCCTTGGCATTGACCGCGCGAATCGTCTCATATCTGCGGTTGGGCAGCCGAAAGTCGATGGTGGTGACAGGCTTGCCCAACAGCTTGTAGGGAGTGCTGTTCGATGAGGGAGCGTGGGCGCTCATGCGGAAGCCGGCGTTGCGGCCGTTGTGTTCGCTGTCTTCGAGCGGCTCAAACCGCTTGGTCTTTTGATGGATGCTCTCAGCGCTACGCCACCACCATGCCCGGTGGACAAAGGGTCCATGCGCCGGGTCCATGAGACCGATGATTCCGTGATCGACGTTGCAGGGGAGATCCGCCTGGAGGTGGGCGGAGCGAAAGCGAGGGCCGAACTTTGGCAGCTCCGGCACGGGCGGCAGAGCGCTGAGAGAGAGATCCTGACCCGGCTCTGAGCTGGGCGTTCGGCCGGCTCCGGCGGAGGGCACGTACACCCAGGCGTAACCGTCCCGCTCCACCACGGGAAAGGAGTTGGCGTAGATCTTGTGAGGGACCAGCGAATCGAATTCGGTGAGAGAAGGGATCTCTTCGCAACGGCCGCCGCAGGGCTCAAACCGCCAGCCGTGGTACTTGCACTGCAGCGTGTCTCCATCAAACCAGCCCACGGAGAGTGGAATTCCGCGATGGGGGCAGAGATCGCGCATGGCGAACAAGGCTCCGCTTCGCTTCCTGCCGAGCAACAGGGGAATCCCCAGAAGCATGGCTAAGGCAGCGCCGCCGGAGCGCAGCCGGGCGGAGCGCAGGGCCGGATACCAGTCGCCAAAGATCATCTCAGCGGGCGGGCCCCCGGCTGCCAACTGCACCAGGGTTGGAGCGTGAGGATGACGCTCCGCGGTGAGGATGGGCTTCATCTTGGGCATGCCGCTTTGTCCTTTGTGGTCAGTCTAACCGAGTCTGGGGTCTGCTTTTTGTCGCCGGCTGGCGGGGATGAGACTCGATCTTCCTGTGAGGCACTACACTGGTCCCAGTGTCCGACGCGACTCCATCCCGGCGCTCCGGCGCAGCAGCGAACGGCACGGCTGCGGCAGGCGAGGCTGCGCATGCGGGGCGCCGGAGATGGGGGATCGTGTTTCTATGGGCGCTGTTTTACGCCAGCTTTACGCTATTCCGCCCGGCCTTGCTGGATGACGCCGACAGCGTCCACGCAGAGGTGGCGAGAGAGATGCTCCTGCGTCACGGCTACGTGACGCTCTACGCCAACGGCATCCGCTACCTGGAGAAGGCTCCTTTGCTTTACTGGTCCATGGCCGCTTCGATGCGGCTGTTCCAGTGGTGCGGCGCAGGCTCCGCAAAGGCCTTGACGGTTGCCGCGAGGCTTCCCTTGTCGCTGTGCATGCTGGCCCTGGCGCTGCTGGCTGAGGCGTTTGCCAGACGGCTGTTCCGCTCCCAGAACAGGCCGGAGGCCGGGCCACTTGCGGGGTTTTATGCAGCGCTGATTGTGCTCTCCAGCTTTGGGCTGTTCCTGTTTACCCGCATCAATCTTCCGGACGCCGGTGTGTGTCTGTTCACCATGCTGGCAATGTACTTCTTCTGGCGCACGGAGGAGCTGTGCGCAGCTCCCGCCGTGCCCCAGGCCGGCGCCAGCCACATTCGGACTCTGGGCCATGTACACCCTCGCCTGAGGTGGTTCACGTACCTGCCGGCCAGCCACCCCGCAGGCCGGCTGCGGCTTTACTGCGGAGGATTTGCCGCGGCCTGCGCGCTCGACGTCTTGAGCAAGGGGCTGATCGGCGTGGTGTTCCCGGTGGCCATTGTGGTGGTTTATCTGGTGCTCACCCGCGGGGCTGGAGGGGCGCTGCGGCGGCTGCGCGAGCTGCATCCATGGGCCAGTCTGGAGGTCTTCCTGCTGATCGCCGTTCCGTGGCACATCCTGGCCGGGCTGGCGAACCCGACGGAGGGCCATCCCGCACCGTTGAGCTTCCACTTCCACTACCAGTTTCCATTTTCGCTGGGCCATTGGACGGTCCCCCTGCCGAGCGCCGGCAACGTGCGCGGATGGTTCTGGTTCTACTTTATGAACGAGCACGTTCTGCGCTACCTGAACCTGCGCGTTCCGCACGACTACGACACCTCGCCGCTGTGGCTCTTCTGGGGGTTGTGCTTGATCTGGCTGATGCCCTGGAGCGCCTTTTTGTTCAAGACGACGGCGTGGTGCGCGCCGTGGTTTGGCAGGTCGCCCCAGGCGGTGACGTACCGCAGCCAACTGCGCAGCTACCAACTCCCTTTGAAGCGCCGTGGGGCTCTGTTGCTGCTTGTATGGGCAGGTTTTGTGCTGCTGTTTTTTGTCTTCTCCACACGCCAGGAGTATTACGTGCTTCCCGCTCTGCCCGCCCTGGGGATACTGATCGCAGGCTGGCTGACACAACGGAGCGAGGAGAGCCGGCGCGCCGCGCAGCGCGCCACCGCCGTGCTGGTGGCGCTGGGCGCGCTGTTTGCCGCGGCCAGCGTGATGTTCCTTATCCTGGCGAAGCCGCCTGCGCCGGGGGCCGACCTAGCGACGCTGCTCACCCAGCACCCTGCTGACTACGCGCTGAGCATGGGGCACCTGCTGGACCTGGATCTGGCGGCGCTAAGCCTGTTCCGGCTGCCGCTGGCGCTGGCCGCGCTGAGCCTGTTGGGGGGGCCGCTGCTCAGCTTTGTTCTGCGCCGACGCTGCCGCCCCCACGCGGCCACTCTGGCTTTGGCGGGTGGGGCGTTTGGCTTTCTGCTGGCCGCGCACCTTGGGCTGCAGACCTTTGCCCCGGTGCTCTCCTCTGCGCAGCTAGCCGAGGCGATTGCCGCGCAGGTGCAGCCCAACGATTTGATTGTGATCCACGGAGAGTACGAGAGCGGAAGCACGCTGGCCTTCTATTTGCAGCGCCCGGAAAGCTATACGGCTCCCGCAGGAACGGCGGCGACGCCGCTGGCCCCGGCCAGCAACTTTATCCACATTCTGCAAGGACGAAGCTCCAATCTTTGGTACGGCAGCTTCTTCAGGGATGCTCCTCCGATCTTCGAGACGCCCGATTCGATGGCGGCCAAGTGGCCGGGAGCGCAGCGGATCTTCCTCTGGCAGTCGCTGACGGACCCTCCCAACCAGCTCCCAGCGCTGCCGGGGCCGGTGTACGTGGTGGCCAGGTCCGGCGGCAAGGAGATTGTGAGCAACAAGAGGCCGGGGTGGACAGAGTAGAGACGAGCGAGCCGCGGGTAAGCAGCGAGTGGAGCGCTTTTTGTTGCGGCGTTTCCGGCCCTGGCCTACTGTTCTCCGCGAAGGGCGGAGAGGCTTTCCATCTTTCCGTGCCTGAGCCGGAACCGTTCTCCTCGCCAGACGACGGTGTCTGAGGCGTAGCTCCAGATCCAGAAGAAGAGGGCAAAACAGTCGCGCAGGGGGAGCCAGACGAGATCGCGCAGCACCTGGCCGTCGCGCAGAAGGCCGACCCCCACGGTGAGAGCGACGCTGACCCGCGTGAGCAGGGCCATGCTGAAGAGAGCGAAGGACCAGAGGGCAAAGCCGCTGGCCAGCATGGCAGCCAGGGACCAGGGCAGGACGTAGGTTGCGGCCAGACCAAGGTATCCCCAACGCCGCGAGTCGCGCACGGTGCGCGACCAGCGCAGTTGATGCTCGCAGAATCCGCGCAGGGTATAGGCGGGCACCGTGGTTTCTACGACCTCCTGGATCAACTCGACGCGGTATCCGGCGGCACAAAGCCGCGCGCCGAGTTCGTAGTCATCGGCGAGTTCGTCGACAAGGGACTCAAAGCCGCCGATGTCGGCCAAGGCGGTCCGGGTGGTAGCCAGAGTGGATCCCAGGCCGAATCGGATGGATCCCTCCAGACGGCGAGCCGCCAGCACGCCGGGAAGAAAGTCGGTGGAGATTCCAAGCGCTTCCAGCCGGGACCAGAGGGTGCGCCCAGCCGTGCCCCGATAGGGCGCGGTGACCAGGCCTATCTTTGGATGGTGAAAGCCGGCCATCACGTGCTCCAGGTAGTGCGGCGAGACGCGGATGTCGCTGTCATTGACGATGAGGTGTTCGAAGCGCGCCTGAGGCAGCATTTGGGCCAGATTGGAGATCTTGCCATTGGCTCCCAGCCTCTGCTTGCACTCCACCAGGCGAATGCTTACGGCTGGGTACTCGACGCGCAGGCGGGCGATGTCTTGCACGGCGGGATCATCCAGGGAACTGACCCCGAAGAGCAGTTCATACTCACCGCCATAGGCCTGGAGGCAGTGGCTCACCAGGCCGGCGTACAGGCTGGGATCCCGACCCTTGACCGGCTTGAGAATCGTAACCCCGGGGAGGACGGCTGGGGCCGCGTCTTGCTGGGCCTTCTGCGCGGCCTTGCCGGCGCCGGCAAGTGCGAACGACCGGGCGCTCCAGAGCACAAGCAGCCCATAGGCCACGCCACAGAGCGCGAGCAGCGCCACCACCCCCTGCACAACGACTGCAAGCCAGTCCATCTACTCAGTGTAGGGGAAACCAGTGCAGGGGAAAGAAGATCGCGCGGCGGCAGCGGCAGTGTGGTGAGGTGGGTTCACTCGTAGCGCAAGGCTTCAATCGGATTGAGGTTGGCCGCCTTCCATGCAGGGTAGATGCCGAAGAGCAAACCGATGGCGCAGGAACAGACAAAGGCAGCTATAACCCAGACAACGCTGATCTGGCACGGGATGATGAACTTGAGCCCCATGGCGGTCCCCGCCCCCGCAAGGATGCCGATCACCCCGCCGACCGCGCAGAGCACAATCGCCTCCAGGGTGAATTGCAGCAGGATGGTCTGGCGGCTGGCTCCGATCGCCTTTCGCACTCCAATCTCCCGGGTGCGCTCCGTGACGCTGACCAGCATGATATTCATCACGCCGACGCCACCTACCATCAAGCCTACGGTGCTGAGACCGAACATGAGCAGAAAGAGGCTGCCGGTGATCTGCTTCCAGAGCCGGGTAAGCGCATCGGGAGAAAAGACGGCAAAGTTGTCCGGCTGCTCATTGCGCACCTTGCGCCGTTGCCGCAGCAACTCCCGAACCTCATCGGTGACCAGCTCTTGATCTTTCTCGTTGTCGTACTTGGCGCTGATCCAGTAGTCCAGAATCTCCGGGTGCAGTTTTCTGAAGGTGGGAAGGGCGAAGTAGGCTGTGCTGTCATCCGGATTCTTGCCGCCGCCGAAGATGGTTTTCTGTTTCTCGAAGACTCCCACTACGGTGAAGGTGCGGTCATCGATGACGACCTGTTGGCCGATGGGGTCAATGGCTCCAAACAGATCATCGGCAAGATCGTGGCCGAGGACGGTGACATCGGTGGCGCGCTGCTCGTCGATGGGGGTAAAGAAGCGGCCCTCGGAGAGCGCTTTGTCATAGACGATGGCATTGGAAGGCGTATCCCCTTCCAGGCTCACATTGTCCACCTCGTGGCGCCCGAACTTGGCGATCGCCGATCCGGCGCCGAACTGATAGTTGGTATATTGCAGCGAGGCTGACGCCGCCACGACATGGGGCAGTTGCGCGATGGCGGTCATATCGTCATAGGTGAGTTGCTTGCGAGCCAGCATCTCCGCCGTGGGCTGGACCCCAATGACGGGAAAACGGTAGATCCACAGTACGTTGCTTCCGAACTGCGCCACCCATTGGCTGACGGAAGCATTCAACCCGTTGATCACCGAAGAGATGGCGATGACGGTGAGCACGCCAATGACGATGCCGAGGATGGTCAACCCCGAGCGCAGCTTGTTGGAGCGCAGGGTGTCCAGCGCTATCTTGACCGTCTCGCGTTGATCGCCGGCTCTCATCCATCCTCTCCGGGAGACCTGAAGCTGGTTCCGGTCTCTGAAAACTTCAAAATTCACTGCGTAGCGCGACAATGGGATCCAGGTCAGCGGCCTTGCGCGCGGGATATACGCCGAAGAATACGCCTACCGAGAGTGCCACGAACAGACCGGCGAGGACGCTCCATACAGCGATGGTGGCCGGAAAGCCGGCCAGCACGGCGACGGCCTTGGCCACGGCGACCCCACCGATGATGCCAAAGACACCGCCGATCAAAGAGAGTGTCCCGGACTCCATCAGGAACTGGATGAGAACATCGGATCGCCGCGCTCCCAGCGCCTTGCGCACGCCGATCTCACGCGTGCGCTCTGTGACGCTGACCAGCATGATGTTCATAATGACGATGCCGCCAACAACCAGGGAGATTGCAGCGATCGCCACGGCGACCCCGCCAATGCTGTTGCTGATCTGGGTAAAGAGGCCGGCCAGGGTGTCACTGGTGGAAAGCGTAAAGCTGTCATCGGCTCCGGGGCGGTCATGGCGCATTTCCCGCATGATCAAGCGGGCCTGGTCGCTGGCCGCCTCCATGGCCGCGGCTCCGCTGCCGGCCTTGGCATAGATGGTGAGGGAGTCTGTGCCGCCGTAGGTGTTCCGGTAGGAGCTGAGTGGAACGCCCACCCAGTTATCCTGGCTTTGGCCCAGCGTGCTGCCCTGCTTTTCCGCCAGGCCGACCACGGTGTAGGGTACGCCATCCACGCGAATCTCTTTGCCGATTGGGTTTTCACCCTTGAGCAGATTGTCTTCAATATCCGCCCCGATGATGGCCACCTGCGAGGCGTGGACGTCATCGGCCTGGGTGAGGCCACGGCCCTCCACGATGTTCAGGTTCTGCATATCGGGCATCTCGGGTGAGTAGCCGCGTATCTCAGTATTGTTGCTGGATTGGGCCTTGTAGATGATCGGTCCGGTGGTGCTTTGGAAGGCTCCGACCTCCGCGCAGTGGGTGCAGCCGCGCTTTACCGCAAGGTACTGATTCATGGTAATGACCTTGCGCCGCTGGTACTTGAGATAGTCCGCATAGCTGGTGGTGAACGCCGGTTGTTGGGAGATGGTGAAGACGTCGGCTCCCTGATTGTTGATCTTGGTGGAGACGTAGACGTCTGCCCCATTGATGAGGGTGACAACGGCGATCACGCTGGCCACGCCGATGACCACGCCGAGCAGCGTCAAGACGCTGCGCATCTTGTTGGCCCACAGCGACTGCACTGCTATCCGGAACGCTTCCTTGATCTCCATGCGAGGTCCACCGCGTGACTTACCCTAAGTTTAGTCAACTTTTCCTTTTGCCGGGTGCTGCGCAGGGCGCGCGCAGGGGCAGGTTTTGCGTGATGCAGGCTTGCAGCCATGCAGAGACTACGGATTGGGACGAAAGGGAGATGCGTTTGTCCTGCTTTCCGGTTGCGGAAAGGCCGCGGAATGGCTCCTGCCGGGCGGCTTCTGCTGGTACGCAATCGTGGCGGGGACGGTTCCGTGGGGCTTTGCCGTCCGGGCTTCATGGTAAAGGACGGCCAGGGCGGATCTCCCCGCCATTTGGCCGCCATGTGGCCTGCCCGGCGGCCCTGCTACACTCAAAGGGTGCAGGCGGCCGGATGATCGCTGCCCCGGCGGTTCGCCGTCCGGTGGGAGAGGAAAGTCCGAACTCCGCAGGGCAGTGTGCCGGATAACGTCCGGGACGGCGAGTTCAAGCTCGCTGGACGGCCAGTGCAACAGAAAGCAAACCGCCGCAGGGCATCTGCAAGGGTGGCCGACGGTAAGGGTGAAAGGGTGGGGTAAGAGCCCACCGCGCGGCTGGTAACAGCCGTGGCACGGTAAACCCCACACGGAGCAAGACCAAATAGGCAGGGAGTCTGGCCGCCAACACGAGTGCGGCCAGCGCGCGGCGGCCCGTCACGCCCAGGATCGTGGAGCAGTTTCCGAAACCCGCGGGTAGGTTGCTTGAGCCACACCGCAAGATGTGGCCTAGAGGAATGATCATCTAAAACAGAATTCGGCTTACGGGCCGCCTGCACAAGCAAGGAAGGCGGGAGGATGGCGAGGTGCGCCTGATCCGGTGCTCGTCTGATTCCGCCATCCTCGGGGATGGTTGCGGCGTCTCATGGGATCGAGGGTGGGATCGAGGGTCGATTCCACAACGCGGGTCGCTTAGACTTGACGCTGAAGCCTGGTACAGAACCTCTGGAGATCTACTGGATTGTTCAACTGTGCGCGCATCCTGATGCTGGCCGCCGTGGCTGTAACGCTCGGCGCGGGCGCTTTGCCCGCAGTTGCCGATGGAGCGCAGAGCAGCGGGCGGGCTGCTCCGGAGTTTACGATCCTACTGCGGCGCATGGACGTGGACGTGGACGGCGCTCCGAACGCCTATGGGCCCCGCGGCTCCCACACTTTGGACTCGCTGCGCGATGCGCGCTACCGCGGCCGCCCCTTCGGCAAGATCGTGGGCTACCTGACCGACGACGACCATCCGAACGTCCCGATTATCCAGGGGCCAAACGATCCTTGCCCGGGGCTGTACATCTCGCAGACTGCGTACACCGATGCGGCGATTACCACCCCCAGCAATCCGCGCCGGTACGTGGACGCCACGCGGATCAACTACGTGGTGCTGGGCAAGCGGGAGCGCAAACTCGGGGCCCGGCTGGGCGACTTTGTGACGGTGACCAGCCTGCGCACCCATCGGACCGTCTTTGCGATCGTCGGCGACGATGGGAATCCGTCTGGCAACGAGGGCTCGCTGCATCTGCTTCAGGCGCTGGGCTATCCCTTCCAGGACGGCATCAACGGCTCGGTGACCCACCGCGAGATTCAGGTCCACTTCTATCCCGGCTCCAACCCCCAGCATCTTTTCTTCCGTACCCAGGCCGCGCTGGACGCGGCCGCACGGCTGCACATTGCGGAATCCGAGAGCACGCGGTGAGGCGTGACCGATGGGAGCGGCCTACAAAGGGAAGCCGGCTGCGCTCGGTAGGGAGGGTTTCTCGGATAGGATGGCCGGTGCGAGGAGAGAGCCTTTTCTCTCCGCAGTTCAATTGCTTGATCTGGAATCCAGTTTGCGGCATCAAATGGCTGCAGAAGATTTTGTATCTACACCCGAAACCTAACTCTGGAGTTACCTATGAACTACCGCTCTCTGGGCCGTTCCGGCCTGAAAGTCCCCGAGCTTTGCTTTGGCACCGGAACCTTTGGCGGCGACGGCGAGTTCTTCCAATCCTGGGGCGCTATCCAGGATAAGGAAGCCGCTCACCTGATCGACATTTGCATGGAGGCCGGCTGCAATTTCTTCGACACCGCCGACATCTACAGCAATGGGAAGAGCGAGACGGTGCTAGGCCGGGCGATCGCCCACCTGCGCCGCCAGGATGTGTTGATCTCCACCAAGGCCACCTTCCGGGGGGCCAATGTGGGGCCTAACGGCGTGGGCAGCTCCCGCTACCACCTGATCGAGGCTCTGGAGGGGAGCCTGAAGCGGCTGAAAACGGATTACGTGGACGTGTATCATCTGCACGCCTTTGACGCCACCACGCCGGTGGAGGAGACACTGAACACGCTGGACAAGATGGTCCGGGAGGGCAAGGTTCGGTACATTGCCTGCTCGAATTTTTCCGGCTGGCACCTGATGAAGTCGCTCTCCGTCTCTGAGCGATACGGCTGGGCGCGCTACGTGGGCCACCAGGTGTACTACTCGCTGATCGGGCGCGACTATGAGTGGGAGTTGATGCCGCTGGCGCAGGATCAGGGTGTGGGCGCGCTGGTTTGGAGTCCGCTGGGGTGGGGCCGGCTGACGGGCAAGATCCGGCGCGGCCAGAGACTGCCGGCCGACTCACGTTTGCAGAGCAAGGTGGTGCTGGATGCCGGCCCCACACCCAGTTGGGAGCGTGTTTACAAGGTAGTGGATGCGCTCGAGGAGCTCTCCAGGGAGACGGGCAAGACGGTTCCGCAGCTTGCTTTGAACTGGCTGCTGCAGCGCCCCACGATCAGCACGTTGATTCTTGGAGCGCGCAACGAGGAGCAGCTCCGCGCCAATCTGGCGTCTACGGGCTGGAACCTGACGCCCGAGCAGGTTGCCCGGCTGGATGCCGCTAGCGCCGTACCGCTGGCCTATCCGTACTGGCACCAGATCCAGTTTGAGGAGCGCAACCCGTTCCCCGTTCCGCAGACGTTAACCCACGAACTGGATACGGAGCGATGAGCCCGGAGGGGGCGAGTTGAGTTTGACCAAGCCCCTGTTTCTCGGTAGACTTAGTTAGTTTGGCGGTGTGGAGGGAGTTCTCTCTACGAGGGCAGACGCGCAGATGGGCAGGCAGGGTCCCCAGGGAGCATTGGGAGTTCGCCCATGTCAGGTTCCTAACGGCCCCGTGTTGGTGGCGTGTCCGGAGACTTCCAGTCCGCGCCCTTAAAGCTCCGACAAGACATCCCTGCGGACCTGGCCTTTGCAGACAATCTGCCGAGCCGTTGTTGGAGAGACGCAGGAACGAAATAGATGCGGGCGGCGCGTGGCTCATTGCCGTTCTGCCATGAGGTTTGAAACTATGTACGCAGTGATCAAGACCGGCGGAAAGCAGTACCGGGTTGCCCCAGGCGACACCGTCCGCATTGAAAAGTCCGCCCATGAAGATGGCGCTATCACCTTCTCTGAGGTGCTGGCCGTCTCCAGCGAAGAGGGCAAGTTTGAGAGCGTTTTGAGCGGCTCCAAGGTCCTCGCCGAGGTGGTCCAGGAGGGCCGCGGCGACAAGATTCTGGTGTTCCACTTCAAGCGCAAGAAGCAGTACAAGAAGCTCCAGGGGCATCGCCAGAGCTTTGTCGAGGTCAAGATCAATGAGATCGTGGTCGGCGGCAAGAGCTTCAAGGCCGCCCAGGCTTAGGCGTGAGCGCGGCGAGCGATGCTGCGCCACCAGCGCTGCCTGGCAGCGTAGACGTGAGCGCAGGTAGAGAGCAGATGGAGCGCGGATTCTGATTCGGCGCGGATTCTGCGAATGTTTCAAGGGTATGAAGGTTCAGCGCCGGAACGCGGCGCGAAAGGCAAACAGCAATGGCACATAAGAAAGGTCTTGGAAGCTCTAAAAACGGTCGCGACTCGAATGCGCAGCGGCTGGGCGTGAAGCGATTTGCGGGCGAGTCCGTCAGCGGCGGCTCGATCCTGGTCCGCCAGCGTGGGACGCCGCTGAAGCCGGGCAAGAATGTGGGCCGCGGCTCCGACGACACGCTGTATGCGAAGATTGGCGGCGTGGTGAAGTTCCAGGACCGTGGCCAGCTTGGACGCTTTGTCTCCATCGTGGCCAGCGAAACGACCTCCGTCTAACTAAGAGTTTTTCTTTTTCTCCTCCAGCGGCCAAGTCAGCCGATCGATGGAGAAGGTGTCACGGGTGGTGCAGTAGCCACCCGCGCCGTGCATTCTGCCCACCAACCTCATCTGTGCCGGATCAATATGCAACCGTTGGAGGTTTGCAAAGGCTGATTCGCGCACATGCACGTACACCACCTGACCAAGGACGATGGTTCCGCTTCCGCCCGGCTCGATCACCTGAAAGAGGTTGCACTCCAGCCCCACGGGCGATCCCGCGATCCGAGGCAGATGCACAACCACGCTGCTAGCCAGATCCAGCCCCGCGAGTTTGGTTTCATCTACCCCGCGCGGAGCGTTGGTCGCGGTGATGTTCATCGCCTGCGCCAGCTCCTCTGGCACCAGGTTGACGACAAACTCTCCGTTAGTCTTGATATTTGCCAACGTATCCTTGGCCTCCCGGTCTGGAGCGGCGGAAAAACCGATGGCCACCAGCGGAGGGTCCGCGGAGAGGATATTGAAGAAGGAAAACGGGGCCGCGTTCAACTGGCCCTCGACATCGCGGCTGACCACCCAGGCGATGGGGCGAGGCAGAATCACGGAGGCCAGAAGCTTGTAGACATCCGGCTTCGGCATCTGCGAAAGATCAAATTCAGCAAAACCATCCTTCACGGCGTAACCCATGCAACATCTCCTGCGCTTTGGCTTGTTGGTGTCGTGGTTGCGTTATCGAGCGGCTTCTACTTCCTTGACGACCGGCTTTCCCTTGTCATTCCAGTCTACAAACGCCGCCGGAACCTGGTGGTCATGAGTAAAGAGGATGAGCCACTGTTCCGGGATCGCCCGCGCCCACAGGCGCTTGCGTTCTTCGATACAGGTGAGAGGATCCAGGTCATAGCCCATCACCCAGGTGGCATCCAGGTGATGATGCGTAGGCACCAGATCGCTGACGTAACACGCATGGCGAGCGGCTCCGCCGTGCGCCCGGGTCTCGATATGAACCCCTAGCAGGCTGGGGGTGTGCCCGGGCAGATTCTCCACGGAGATACCCGGCACGATCTGCAGGCCGGTTTGAATTGCGGGCAGGGGTAGCGGCTTGCCGTCGGCGGGCTTCAACCTTGCGTCGCCGGCGGTAAAGCCTCCCTTGCCGCCGGGATCGATGAGGGTAAGCTGCCCACTCTCCAGCAGCGGATCATAGTTTGGCCACAGATAGCTGACCCGGTCTCGCTCCAGTTGCAGACGGCCATGGGCGAGTTCTCCGGCGGGGGCAAAGTAACGGGCGTTGGGAAAGGTGGGGCGAGAGACGCCATCGACGCCCAGGGTGGTGTTCCATCCGCAGTGGTCAAAGTGCAGGTGAGTATTGACCACATGGGTGACCTCTTCCAGGCGCACCCCGGCGGCGGCCAGCGACGCCGGCAGACGCTCCTGATTCTGATGAATCTGGCGCAGTTTGGGCGGCTGCTTGTTGCCGATCCCAGTCTCAATGAGGACCACGGCCGAGCCGGTCCGCACCACCACGGTATTCAATCCCAGAAGAATCTGGTTCAGATCGTCGGCGGGGGTGCGCCTGGACCACATGGGTTTGGGCACGACGCCGAACATGGCTCCGCCGTCGAGCAGATAGGTTCCATCGCTGCAGATGATCAGCTCCAGGTCACCCAACGCCTGGCGCGCCCGAACCAACTCGTCATCTTGCTTGGTATAGGCCGGATGCATGGAGCGAGTATACGTCGCCCAGGGCGCAGGACGGACGAGTGCGGAGACCCGCGCTGACCGTTTACCGGCGGTCTTGCTGCCACTCCCTTGGCCGCTACGGTTAGGGTAGCTTGGGTGCTCGGATCATCCGATTGGAGGCCGAGTCACCTTCAAGCACCATCACACTGGAGCTCGGGGCGATCCTCTCCATGGCGGCAGGCCGGGAGCCCTCCAGTTGCGTAGGCGGAGCGTCTGCGACCGGGGCGGTGGGGGAATCCGGACTTGGCATCCCAGAGGGCGAAGCCGCCTTGATCTGGAAACACGAACGGCAGAGCACAGGGCGGCCCTGGGTGGGCTTGAAGGGCACCGTGGTCTCAATCCCACACGCCGAACACAGGGTGCGCGTCTCGGTTCGCGAGAAGGGTAGCTTGGCCGGCCCGCTTCCATTGGCAGTTCGACCGATACCCGAGCGCTTGGCCTTACACAGCTTGCAACGCTTGGGATCGTTCTTGAACTGTTTATCGTAGAAGAAAATCTGTTCCCCGGCAGTAAACACAAAATCATTGCCACAGTCGGAGCACTTCAGCAATCGATCGACAAATTGCATTGCGCCTTCTCCCATCCTGCGGGATAAGGATGAATCGCAGCCAGAACATGCGTTATGGAAGCATCTTCCGCGTCATGGACGTCGACATCCCGGCAAGTTGGAGTGCGGGCGCCTTCGTGCGGGAAAGACCACGAAGGAGAGGTGTCCTGGGTACCAGTGAAGACGCTTCGAACAGTGGGTGCGTTCAAACCTGGATTGATCTGCTACAAGGGCCCGATAGTGCTTCCGTCTGTTCTCTCACCTAGGTCCGAGGAACCTACGGCGTTCGACGGGGAGCAGACGCCAACACCTCGCATCCGCTCCCCGTTGTGTATCTCTCTCCCTGTACAAGAGACCAGTCTTGCAAAACAGCATCACTGCGGCCAAGCCAGCCCGCAGTTCCTGGTTGCGGGGCCCATTGCCCACGGACGCTGCATGCAGTAGAGCAGAATCCGTCTGGCGGCCTGGTTCCAAGCTGAACCAACGCTCGTCTTTTATGGTTCAGCTTTGCGTGGTTCGGGCCTGGATCGTTCAGCCTTGGACTTGGATATCTGGTCCGGGCCAGATGGCCGGTTGGATATCCCGGTGGAGAGGTTCTGACTACTCTTGCTCTTTACGAACCTTCTTGCGGTTACGCTTGCGCGCCAGAGCTTCCTTGACACGCTTCTTTTCGCCCGGTTTCAGATAAAAGGAGTGGCGTTTGACTTCTTTGATGATGTCCTCGGTCTGCACCTTCCGCTTAAAGCGGCGAAGCGCATTCTCCAAGGGCTCACCCTCTTGAACACGTACCTCTGCCAAGATGAAATCCACCTCCTAACCTGCCTGAGCGGCACTGTTTACCAGCATAGACCCTCGGTGAGCTTTTGGCACGTAAAAACGCCTGATCCCAGGCCTCCGCTCCCCAGCCGACATAAGCTCCAGGCAAGAGCCGGCCTGTGGGAGCGTTTCTGGCATTCGTGGTTTTGCCATTCCGGGTTCTTGCCGGCCGGAGGCGGGCTGGGAGGCGGCCAGTATACTTGGGAGCATGGTTCGCCCCTATCGCGGCGTCTGGCCGAGCATGGCCGCAGGCTGCTACATCGACGGCTCAGCCCAGCTTATCGGCGATGTTCACCTGGGACCCCAGTCTTCCCTGTGGCCCAACGCCGTGGTACGCGGTGACGTGAACTGGATACGCATCGGCGCACGAACGAACATCCAGGACTGCGCCGTGGTGCATGGCATGCGGCTCCTGCATCCTGTACGGATTGGCAATGGGGTGAGTATCGGCCACAATGCAACTATCCACGGCTGCACCATCGACGATGACGTTCTGGTGGGGATCGGCGCGATTGTGCTCAACGGAGCGCACATCGGCTCCGGCAGCATCGTGGCGGCGGGCGCTCTGATCCCGGAGGGCGTAACCATCCCCCCGAACTCTCTGGTGGCGGGCCTGCCCGGGAAGATCCGGCGCACGACCACCGCGAAGGATCTTGCGCTGATCCAGACCACGGCCAGCAACTATCTGGACTACATTCTCGCCCACCAGGGGGAAGGCGGCGCGTGAGGTTTCAGGCTCGATTGGCCGCATTCAGGAAGCGCGCCACCTGCGCACCGATGACCGGCTCGCTCAAGCGGTCCCTCCAGAACGCAAGGCCGGCCTGGCGATAGTATTCCAGTGCATCCAGGTCGCGGGCATATCTCTGCATCAACTCTGGCAAGGTCTTCCAGTGGTCGACCTGAATGACGGGCGCATCCTTGAGAAATGGCTCGTCGGGCAGCATATTGGTAATAACCAGACAGCCGGCGCGCAGCCCCTCATACATGCGAAAGGTCTCGTCGATGGTGCCGCGAGGCGCCAGACAGATGCGGGTGTTCATCATCCGTTGCGAGTAGCTGTTGAACAACGGCGTCTTGGGGCCATCGTTGCCGCCAGAGATGTCGGCCATCTCAATGCGCCACTCCGGATTCTTCTTCAGCTCCAGCAAGGCATCCCAAAGCTGCAACCGGGATTGGGTCTTGGAGTCCGAGGTCCAGTGCCGATAGTCACGCCAGGGAGTCTGGGTGCGCAGCTCCCCGGTAAAGAAGGCATCCAGGTGGCGCTCCGCCATGGGAATCTGCGGCAGCTCCTCCTGGCTGTGATAGCCCAGCGGGATGGTGAGCACACTCGGCGAGGGATGGATCCGTGGCGGCCAGCTTGGGGGCGGAGAGCTGACATGGTATCTGGAACGCCAGTGCGTCACATGGTCGCGCAGGTACTGAAAACAAAGCACAGCCTCATATTTATTGATGCCGAAGCGGGGATGAAAGCCGAGAAAAGGCTTCTCGCGCAGGCAGCGGATGACCCCACGCACGTGGCGCGCATAGCGTGGAATTTTGCAGCGCTCTTCCTGCCACAAGACCGCGACGATATGGTTTCCGTACTCCGGCAGTTCATTGGGGTTCTTGGTAAGGTAGAAGCGCAGCCTCTCCCCCTCCAATGCCTTCTCGGCCTCCGCCAGCACCGCCAGCGGGTACCTCCACTCGGCGTTCATCGTCTCGTCGCGTTCCGGCCCCGGAGGCAACTCGACGCGCGGCCCGTGGGTTGGGCCTCGCCAGCGAAAGTATTCAGGAGCGGCCTGAGCCGTAGCGGCGCACATTCGTCGATTCAGTCTACCAATTTCTCCGGCTGCCGCGGCGCCGATGAGCTTGTGAATAGCGGGGCGATGCCTATTTGGACTCAAGCGTCCCTGGCGGTGACTCCCTTCTCAGCATCTTTGCTACAGGTGCGATGCGAGGTCTGGAGATGGATGGGCGTTGGCCCCATGCCCCTGGGTCCCCGGCGGGCTTGCCTATTGGGGTGGATGGAGCCCAGCGCAGGCCGGGTGCCGGATGCTCAGCAACAGGGAGGATGGCGAGAAGGCGCCGGCGATGCGCCGAGCCACTATCTGTGGTTCGGCGCATCGCTCAGGCAGGAGTGCAACGCTACTTCCCTTCCAGCATGCTGGTGAAGTAGGTGTAGATGAGGGCCCACGTTTGAGCCTGCTCCTTCAGGTTGGCTCCAGCAGCATGACCACCCTCGATGATCTCGTCATAGAGGAAGGGATCGTGGAACTCCTCCATCTTGGCGGCGAACTTCCGGGCGTGCTGCGGACCGACGCGATCGTCCTTGGTGCTGGTGAAGATAAATGGCTCCGGGTAGGCTACGCCGGGCTTGAGCTGGTTGTAGGGTGAGATACCGGCCAGGAAGGCGCGCTCAGCCGGATTGCTCACCGAGCCATACTCGCCAACCCAACTGGCTCCAGCGTCGATCTTCTCATAGCGCAGCATGTCCAGCAGCGGGACCATGATGGCGACGGCGTGCCAAAGGTCAGGATGCTGAGTCATCTCCACGCCCATCAGCAAGCCGCCGTTGGAGCCACCCATGATGCCCAGACGGCGGGGCGAGGTAATGCGGCGGGCGATGAGATCCTCGCCGACGGCGGCGAAGTCGTCATAGATGCGCTGGCGATGGGTTTTGAGGCCCGCCTCATGCCAGGCAGGGCCAAACTCGCCGCCGCCGCGGATGTTGGCCAGCACATAGACGCCGCCGGGTTGCAACCACAACTTGCCCAGGGAGCCGTTGTAGGTGGGGGTCATGGAGATCTGGAATCCACCATAGGCATAGAGGATGGTGGGGTTGGCTCCGTTGAGCTGCATCTGCCTGGGATGCACGATGAAGTAGGGAATGGGCGTGCCATCCTTGGAGGTAGCCTGATACTGCTCGACGACGTCCTGGGAGGCGTCAAACTGTGCCGGCTGACTGCGGATGTACCGCAACGTGCCCTGAGCCGCATCCCCGAAGAGGAGCGATGGCGGGGTAAGAAATCCGTTGAACTCCATGAAGAAGTTGTCGTCGGCGTCGCTGGTGGAGACGACCTTGACACTGACGTTCTGTGGCACGGGGAGCTCGCGTTGGCTCCAGCCGAGCAGCGAGGGCGAGTAGATATAGGCCTTCCCCTGAACGTGCTTGAGGGTGGTGATCAGCAGATGGGAGCGGGTGAGATCGACGCTCTGCAGGAACTCCTCCGCGGTGGGAGCGAAGATGACATCCGGTTTGAGATGGGCTGGATCCTTGAGCACGTCTGACAGCTTCAACTCCAGCAGCGAGCCGCGGGTGAAGGTCTGCGCTTGGCCTGCAGGGGTCCAGTCTTCATTGATCTCCACCAGCAGGCGGCCATCGAGCAGGCCGTCGATCTGAGACTTGCCGGGGATGTTCAGCTCCTGGAGTCCGGTGGGAGTGAGGAGGAAGGTCCGGATGCGGAAGATGGTGATCTGGCGGGTGAAGAGGGTGAGAGAGTGCTTCCGGGCGTCGTGCAGGGTGTAGCCCCTGGCGCTCATATCGGTGGGTTTGCCGCGGAAGACCTCCTTGGCGCTGGAGAGCGGGGTTCCGCGCCTCCATTGCTTGACGATGAAGGGATAGCCGGAGGCCGTCATGGTTCCCGGGCCCCAGTCACGCGCGACGAGCAGAGTGTCCTTGTCCTGCCAGGCAACATCCTGCTTGCTGCGGGAGAGAGCAAATCCGCCGGAGACAAACTGGCCGGACTTGAGATCGAACTCCCGCTGACTGTCGGCGTCTTCTCCGCCGGAAGAGAGCTGAACCATGCAGTAGCGGTTGCCAGGATAAAGGCAGTTGAGGCCGTGAGCCACCCAGTTGACCTTGTCCTGCCGTCCCAGAGCGTCGTAGTCGATGACGGTTTGCCAGTCAGGATGGTTCGAGAGGTAGCTGACCAGCGACGCCTTGCGGTAGATGCCGTTCACATGGCCGGCGTCGCGCCAGAGGTTGTAGATCTGCTCGCCATGCTGCTCTGGAATGGAGAGACGGCTGGGGGACTGCGCGATGCGGAGCGCCTGCGCATAGAAGGCGGCATAGTGTGGATCCGACTCCAGGATTTTGAGCGAGCGAGCGTCCTGAGCCCGGACCCAGGCCAGAGCGCGGGCGCCGTGCTGATCTTCCATCCAGAGGTACTTATCCGCAGGCAGGGGGGGCATGCCGGCGTCTGCGGGGACTGATTGGGTTGGCGAAGAGGTTTGGCCGGAGTCCTGCGATCCCGCCGCTTGCGACGCGGCATCTTGTGGGCCGGAGCCCAGTGGTCCGGCTGTGGCGCGGCGTGGGAGAGCGAAGATGGCCAGGCTAAGCGTGGCCGCGAACGTAGCAAGAAAGAGAGAGGAATGTTTGAGCATCTTGACTAGAGTCCTCATGCGTTGGAGCAGTGACCGAGTGAAAGAACGCGAACCGCAAGGAACATCTGCACAAAAAACCTTTGCGGCCAACCTCAACAGAGAACCTCTTCCGCGCCGACGGGTCCAGCGGAAGGGAGCCGCCGTGAGGGCCTTCCCTGGGGAAGGCCCTCACGAGTTAGAGAGCCGCCAGTTGCCGACAGGAAGAGAACGCTACTGGGCTGCGTTCTCGTAGTCGCGGATGAACTGTGCGGTGCGCTGATGCAGGCCGGCGCGAGCCTGCGGGTTGACGTAAACCATGTGGCCGGTGGGGAAGAACTTGTACTCAATGTTCTTGTCCAGGTCGGCGGGGATGGGCAGATGTTTCATCTCATAGGTGGCGCCAAAGTAGACGGTGCCAAGGTCAAAGTAGCCGCCCATCAGCAGCACGTGCATATGCGGGCTCACCTTCATGGTGTAAGCCAGATCGCCCATGACGTTGCTGGAGGTTCCGGGCCAGCCGCCGCGCAGGGGGCCTTTGTGCTTCATATCCCAGTTCCAGGATCCCATGCGGGCGCTGGCCTCGTAGGTCATATTCTGGCCGAACTTCAGCGTGGTCTGCGCGTAGGTGTTCATAGCGGCCTGGATGGCCGATTCGATTGCTTCGCTGAAGGGATCGTAGGCGGCCTCACGGTCCAGCGGGTTCATGCTGGGGCCGGACCAGCGGGAGTCGAGGCGGCCGGTGGTGTCATTGCTGTCGCCGAGCAGATCCTGGGCGAACTCGCCTCCGGTGAGGCGGAGGTCCGCCTTGATCCAGAGCTTGGCAGGGATGCCGGTGTAGCTCTCCAGCCGACTAGCCACCTCAGCCTCGCGTGCGGGGGTCAGGTCAGAACCCTGCAGCAGAGCGCCGGCATAGTCCCCGATGGCGTACTGCTCCACCTGATGCAGCCAGGGCAGAAGCTCCGCAGGCTGGTTGGGAACCTTGTGATGAAACCAGGCGGTAGCGGCGAAGCTGGGCAGAGCGAGGAAGAAGCCGTTCTCCGTGCCGGGATTGCCATCCGAGCCGTCAGCGGAGTCGTCAAAGCTGAGGATCTGGCTGAGGAAGACCACGCCGTTGAGATCCACGCCGTGGCGTTGCAGCGCAGCGGAGAGCACAGCGTCGCGGGTGGTGCCGTAGCTTTCCCCGAAGAGGAAGCGCGGAGACTCCCAGCGGTTGTACTTGGTAAGGAAGCGGCGGATGAAGCGCTGGAAGGCTCCGGCGTCCTGGTCGATGCCGTAGAAGGCCTTGTCAGCATCCTTTCCCATCACGCGGCCGTAGCCGGTTCCGGGAGCGTCGATGAAGACCAGATCGGCGGTGTCCAGCAGCGAGTCCTGATTGGGAACAATCTTGTACGGGCCGCCGGCGGGATGGCCAAGGTCATCGAGTTCTACGCGCACCGGGCCAAAGCTGCACATGCGCAGATACATGGTGGCGGAACCGGGACCTCCGTTGTAGATGAAGACGATGGGCCGGGTGGCCGGATCCTCATCCTTGGCAAAGTAGGCGGTATAGAACATGGTGGCGGTCGCCGGTTCCTGGCCGGGCTTGGGCGGGGTTGCGCCAGACTCTGAATCAGGCAGGAATGTGCCGTCCAGGCTGATGGTGGCATCCTGCTTGTCCGTAGCGCCCACCCGGAGCAGGCCGGCGACCGCCTTGTAGGCGATGGCTTTGCCTGCCACCGTGACCGTTCCCTCTGTGATGGAATCGGGTGGAAGCGCATGTTGCTGCTCCGGCGATGGGCTGGAGAGCGTGGTGGTGGTCGCGGTGAGGTTACCGCTGTGCATGCTCTGCGCGAGAGGGGCACCCGGCGCGAGCAGGAAGCCAGCGGTAAGGAGGGCGGCCTGAACGCCTCCGTGGTTCAGGACGATGCGTCTCAAGGCTTGCGGCGGATTGGTCATGCCAACTCCCAAAAGTAAGATGGTGCGCAGAGATCTTCACAGAATTTTCAAACGGGCTGCAAAGTGCACAACGCAGTATACTCCGCAGGACATGGGAATCTGATTGGGAAGCAGCCGCAGGGTGCGGCTGTGAGACGCCTCCGCTCGCTTTTGCACTAGACTGGTCGCTGACGGGAGCGAGCGGCCGGACTCGAAGCTGGGACGAGAGGCTTCCCCGCAGGCGTGGGAGTGGAGTGTATGCGAGTTGGGTTGATCACGCGGGAGTATCCGCCGTATGTGTATGGCGGCGCAGGAGTTCACGTCGAGTACCTTTCCCGGGAGCTGGCCCGAAGCATTGAGGTGGAAGTGCATGCCTGGGGCGAGACGCCGTCGGCCGATAGCCTGCGCGATCCGGAGCTGCCGCAGAGTCCGAATCTGCGGGTGCACTTCGAGCAGCCGTGGCCGCTGATCACCCGCGGCACCGAGGCCAAGTTCAAAGCCGCGCTGGAGGCGCTCTCCCTGAATCTGTTGCAGAACCTTCACCTCGAGCGGCTGGACGTAGTCCATACCCACACCTGGTATGCGGCGATGGCGGGCTTCTTCGCCCGGAAGCTGTACAACATCCCCTTTGTGCTGACGACGCACTCGCTGGAGCCGCTGCGCGCGTGGAAGGCCGAACAACTGGGGTCCGGATACACTTTGAGCTCCTGGATGGAGCGCACGGCGATTCTGGAGGCGGATGCGATTGTGGCCGTATCCCAGGGCACCCGGGCGGACATTCTGCGCGCGTACCCCGAGGTGGACGCGAGCCGGATTCACGTGATTCACAATGGAATCGACCTGGAGCAGTACCGGTACCGGCCGGAGAAGACGGCGCTGGAGAAGTACGGCGTGAATCGAGAGAAGCCGTACGTTTTGTTTGTGGGACGGATCACGCGGCAGAAAGGCGTCACCCATCTGGTGGATGCGATCCCCCATCTGCCGCCGGGAACCCAGGTGGTGCTGTGCGCAGGAGCTCCCGATACGCCGGAGATTGCCGCCGAGATGCGAGCCAAGGTGGAGGCAGTGCGTCAGACTATTCCAGGCAGCTCCACTGCAACGGGCGAGGCGGTGTTGGTGCGGAACACTGGTCCCAACGGCGGCTCTTCCGTGGCCAGCGGCGATCCAACCGGAACCGGCCATAACGTGGTCTGGATCGACCAGATGGTGACCCGCGAGGAGGCCATCCAGCTTTACTCGCACTGTGCGGTGTTCTGCTGCCCTTCAGTGTATGAGCCGTTTGGCATCATCAATCTGGAGGCGATGGCCTGCGGAGCTCCTGTGGTGGCCAGCGCGACCGGAGGGATTCTGGAGGTGGTGGTGGAGGGAGAGACGGGGCTGCTGACGCCGTTTGAGGCGGATCCACTGACTGCGTTCCCGGTGCATCCGGAGAGGTTCGCGCAGGATCTTGCGGAGCGAATCACGAGCCTGCTGCGGAACCCGGAGAGGGCGCGGCGCATGGGCCAGGCGGGAAGGAAGCGCGTGGAGGAACACTTCTCCTGGAGGGCGATCGCCGCACAGACCATCCATTTGTACCAGGAGCTGGTAGATGCGCAGAGCAAGAAGATGCCGGCCTAGCATCGGCCAGGAAGTGCGCCAGGGCCAGAATTGGCATCATATAATGGAAGTGGAGAGGGTTGATATCCGGACGGGTGAGGCGCCGGTCCAGAGGATCGGGCGTACTTCTCAGTCCCGCAATCGTTCTCCCATCCCCTCCCCTAGGAGCCTTTATGGCGAATTTGCTGGACCAGCTTAAGTCTTATACCACTGTGGTTGCCGATAGCGGCGACATCAACTCGATCAAACAGTTCAAGCCGACCGACTCGACCACCAACCCGTCGCTGATCGCGGCCGCGGCAGCTATGCCCGAGTATCAGAGCATTGTGGACCAGGTACTGCAAGAGGCGCGGGAGAAGGCTGGAGAAAAGGCAAGCGACAAGGAAGTGGCCGTCACCGCGTTCAAGACCCTGGCCGTGGCCTTTGGCCGCAAGATCCTGGAGATTGTTCCTGGACGGGTCTCCACCGAGGTAGATGCCCGCCTGAGCTACGACACCGCGAAGACCATGGAAGTAGCGCGGGACATTATTCGGCAGTATGAAAGCGCAGGCATCTCGCGGGAGCGCGTGCTGATCAAGATCGCCTCTACCTGGGAGGGTATCCGGGCCGCCGAGCAACTGGAGAAAGAGGGCATCCACTGCAACCTGACCCTGCTGTTCGGCCTGCACCAAGCCATTGCCTGCGCCGAGGCCAAGGTGACCCTGATCTCGCCCTTTGTGGGCCGAATTCTGGACTGGTACAAGAAGAATACGGGGAAGGACTACGTGGGCGCGGATGACCCGGGCGTGAAGTCCGTGACCGAGATCTACCACTACTACAAGAAGTTCGGTTACAAGACCGTGGTGATGGGTGCCAGCTTCCGCAACAGCGGGGAGGTTCTGGAGCTTGCCGGCTGCGATCTGCTCACCATCTCACCCAAGCTGCTGGATGAACTGCAGAAGACCGAGGGCGTGCTGAAGCGCAAGCTGGATCCGGCCGAGAGTGCCAAGCTGCCGATTGCGAAGATCGCAATGAACAAGGAGACCTTCGACAAGATGCATGCGGAGAACCGCATGGCGAATGAGAAGCTGGCGGAAGGCATCGAGAGCTTCTCCAAAGCGCTGGAAGACCTGGAGACTCTGCTGGAGAAGCGACTGAGCGAGTTGCCCAGGCCACAGGCTGTGCGGTAGCTGCGGTAAGTTTTTTGGAGAGTGAAGATGATGGGCCGCCTCGGGAGAGGCGGCCCATTTTTCGATTCCTCGCCAAACCCGCAGCTCTCAGCCGTGCCCTCAGCGGCGGCGCAGGCCCAGCAGGCTGAGGAAGAAGCTGGCAAAGCAGACCTCCGTGCCCAGCATGAGGCAGAGCATGGCAGGGAGGGTGCGCCGCATCATCTGGACCGGCGGCAGGTGGCCATAGCCGGTGTGCGCCCAGGAGAACACCGAGGAGAGAGCGATCGCTATGCCGCAGAGCACGAGCAGCGCGCCTACCAGCAGACCGGTCTCCAGCGTGATGTAGTGAAACCAGCGCTGGAAGCCTTCATCCTCCGGGAGCAGCCCCTCCGAGATGGCGAAGACCTTGGCCGCCACAGCGAAGAAGACCAACTGGAAGCCCACCAGCACCGCGGCTGAGATGTAGGCCAGGGTATCCACGCCCAGGTTGACGTGGCCCAGCGGACGAGAGGCAGGCAGCAGCCAGGCCATCAGCACCAAGCCCACCAGCATCAGCGCGAGGCCGGGGTAGAAGAAGAGCCAGCGCGGAGAGTACAGCAGCAAAAAGCGCAGATGACGCCAGCCGTCGCGCCAGGTGCGCAGATGCGGCGGACGGCTGCGGCCATCCTTCTTGAGGGTGGTGGGAACTTCAGCGATCTTCTGCCCAAGCAGAGCGGACTTGACCACCATCTCACTGGCGAACTCCATGCCGGTGGTGCGTATGCCGAGGCGGTTGTAGGCGTCCTTGGAGAAGGCGCGGATGCCGCAGTGAAAGTCCCCGATGGGCGCGTGGAAGAACCTGCGGCCAAGGAAGCTGAGCACGGGATTGCCCAGATAGCGATGCAGCGGCGGCATGGCCCCGGGAAGGATACCGCCCCGGAAGCGATTGCCCATCACCAGGTCGGCGCCAGAGCGCAATTCGGCCAGGAAACGCGGAATGTGGGAGAAGTCGTAGCTGTCATCCGCGTCCGCCATCAGCACATAGCGGCCCCGCGCCGCCTGGATGCCGGCGTTGAGCGCGGCTCCGTAGCCCCGGATGGGAACGTTGACCAGGCGCGCTCCGTGCCGGGTAGCGATGGCCTGCGAGCCGTCCGTGGAGCCGTTATCCGCCACGATCACCTCGCCTGCGATGCTGTTGTCGGCCAGCGCGGCAAGGGCTTTGTCAACACAGACGGCCAGCGTCTCAGCCTCATTGAGGCAGGGCAGGACGACCGTGAGTTCCAGCGCGACGGCCTGCGGCGAGGGGGTCTCCGGCAGGTGAGCGGCCGGGGGTGGTTGCATCGTCGGGTCTTGAGGAGTCTGGTTCATGGGAATGGCGTAGTTCCTGGCGATGGACTGAGATGGCTTATGGCTTGGCCGCTCCGGTGCTATCCCAAGGCAGGGTAACAGGCGCGGCTGGTGGAGGCGTGGGGAGATTCAAAGGAAGAGCGTAGAGATCTGACTCTCCCAGACGGATCCATCCTGCGGAGGCCGGCGTGCGGCCCGTGACTGCGCCGGGATCGAAGGCGGCCACCAGAACCTTGGCCCCCTGCGCCTTGAGCACCGCCAGAACCTGGGAGCGGTTGGGCAAGCCCTGAAACTCCTCCATAAGATGGGTGGGATCCGGGTTGTAGACCTCGGTGAGCACACGCACATCGGCCAGACGCATCCAGTAGGGGTCATTGAGACAGGCGATAGTGCCCATGCAGGCGATGGAGTCGCCAGAGCCGACGCCGAGCGCGTGGAGGCCGCGGGCGGCGGCGAAGATGTTGGGAGAGTACCAGGCCGCGGGAAGCCCGGCGGCGGACTGGCCGCGGCGCTGCTCGAAGGCGATGCGCAGGCTCTCACCCAGCGCCAGAAAGGCTAACAGCGCCACCATGGCCGTGGCCGAGCGGCGCTGCCAGGAGGAAGATGTCTGCGCTGAATCCGGCGGCAGCATCGCAGGAGATCCTACGGGGGTTGAGATTCCTGCGTGGATGTCCTGACGGGCTCGTGCTGGATTCACGGCTGGATCGTCGGGAGCGGAGTGAAGGGCGGCAAAGAGCGGAAGGACGATGGCCATATAGGCCAGCGTCACGTAGCGCTCTTCTACGTTCACCAATGCATAAATTCCCCACATAGCCACGCCCAGCAGGAGGGGCGGTAGAGAGAAGGCGCTGCTGCGCCAGCGTGCGCGGCCGCCGCGAACGCCGGGTAGGTCCAGCCGCGCTCCGCAGACCAGCAACAAAGCCAGCAGGATCCACGCTTCAGGGTGGTTGAAGAGATAACGGACGCTGAGCACCAGATTTCGCAGGTCGCGCCGGAACAGCCTCCGAGCGTTGAAGACCGGGGTAATACGCTCATGGAAGTACGTCGGGTCGAACCAGGCAGGATACGTTCCGTAGGGCTCAGCCCGGTAGCTGTAGATGCCCGGATGCGCCAGCAGTTGCTCTTCGGGATGGATGAGATGGACGCGCGCGGAGCCGAAGCTGGTGGTCATCCAGGGCTCAAGGTGCATCTTCACGGTGCCACTGACGTACCAGGCGTAGTTCAAAGCTCCGGAGTCTCCAAAGTCAAAGCGATGCTTTTGGCGCGAGAGCGCGGCGATGTAAGGGCCGGCCACGGCGGCGAAGACCAGCAACGCCAGCGAGCCGGCAGCGAGAATGCGCAGCGGACGGCGGCGCTGCACCCAGAACTGAAAGAGCATCATCACCGCAATGCAGAGGAAGGCGACCACAAAGGCAAAGCTCTTGGCCAGATACGCCAGGCCAAGGAACAGCCCCAGCAGCGCAGGGTAGACCATGCTGGTGGTGGCCAGAGACTGCAGGAGCATAGCGAAGGCCAGGAGCATGAGCGCCTGGAGGAGAGCATCCGGACGCATGAAGGCCATGGAGAGCTCTCGTTGGGCGGCGATGACTGTGAGTGCGGCTCCCAGCAGGCTCAGGGAGTCAATGCCCAGCAGAGGGGCGGGCAGGGGGTTCATCTGATGGCGCAGCTTGACCAGAGCCGAGACAAAGAGGAGCACGGCGGCCACCGAGGCCAGGAAGATGAAGTAGTTGAGAACATAGTAGGCGTGCAATTCATTCCAGCGAGTGGTGTGGAAGAGACGCTGGAAGAGCGCCATGCAGGCTGGATAGAGGGGGTTCCAGTAGCCATTAACCACTCCAGCCCAGCGGTGGGTTCGCATCAGATCGGCGATGTCCATGTAGGCCATGCCATCTCCGTCCAGAGCGTAGGGAGAGTACTTCATGGCCAGCCAGGCGATGGGGACGAGCAGCGCGAGATAGACCAGAAGCGCGCGGCGCATGGTTAGCGATCTCACAGGGTGCCTCGTTGCAGGTTTGACGTCATGGGTGCCGGCGAGTTGGAGATGAGGACTCTCTCAGCATATCCCGAGTTCAGCGCAGCCAGCGAGGGGTGGCGAGGATGGCCAGAGGATGCTTCACCCGATCCGCCGGGGACGGGTGGGTGGTGCGTGCCCATGCCGGGAGCGACGCCGCGGTGTGCGCGGATCCTGATAAGTTGAAGCAGAGGGAATGGGTGCGCGAGAGTGGCTACGTCGTCGCTGCAAGGTGACGATTTTGGCTAAATTGATTTCAACTCAATCCTTGCCTTTGGCGCCGGCTTGCAATACACCTGGCCCGATCTGTGCCAACGCTCCTGTGCCGCCTGGGCGGATTCTTCCAGCGCCGCAGTGTTATTGACCCAATGAATGGAGGTAGTTCAGACCGCACAACGCAATGTCTTCAGGAGATACGTTTTGATCCGCCAATAAGGCTCCCGGCGAGTCAGGCTCGTCCAGGGAAAAGCCGAAGCCCTCGATCACGCCATAACCCTTGTACTCTATCTTTCGCAGAACTTCGAAGATATCGGGAAAGCGAATATGTCCAGTGCCGAGCAAACCGCGATCGTTTTCGCTGAGGTGAAGATGGCGAAGTTGCGGACCGATGCGCTCTATTGCGGAAGCGACGCATTTTTCCTCGATATTGGCGTGAAAGGTATCAACGGTAATTCCGATGCGTGGATGATGGATCGCGGCGCAAAGCTGCTGAGCTTCGTCGACAGTCTTCAGAAAGAATGTTTCTGAGCGATTCACCGGCTCGATGGATAGCGTCATCCTGTGCTCATCGAGCTTCTCGCCCAGGCGCTGAAAGATCTCGACTGCTCTCTTCCACTCGTCTTCGGTGCGGCGACGCCCTGGGTTATATCCGATAGGTGCGTAGAGAGGTCCGCCCAGCAGACGCGCGCCCATCTCAGCAGCGGCCTCGACGCATTCGATGAGATGAGCGAGGGATCGCTTTTGGACACTTTGGTCCGCATGGATTGGATTGATCCCTGGCGGGAGGATTGCACATACCGTACACTCCAAGCCGCTTGACTCAAAAGATTTGCGCAGGTGCACAACCGGCAGATCTCTGGGATGAAACATGGGTATCTCCAATCCCGTAAAGCCGTATCCCCGAACTCCAGGAAGGAGTGGAAGATGTTTTATCCCAAACGATGACGTCCATGCGAACGCGCTTATGCCGAGTTTCATGCGATGTTCTCGATTCTTCCTTCTCTGTATGCGTGGACTGCTATCCGAGGCCGAGCGCCCAGGGACACGGCGCAGAAGACGCTGCTGAGCTGTTCGGTGGCGCCTACGATGGCTGCTTTGGCAAGGTATCTGTTCAAGCGGTTCCCCCTGCATGCGGACGATTCATAAGGAACCGCACTAGCTTCCCTGCCAAGTGGTGGTTAGCCTGTCGTTCGAGATGGGTTCAATGCTCCAGGCATTCAAAAGAAAATCTCCCGTTCCCGTGGCGCGCACATCGATGTCCGGCGCTGGGCCCGAGTAATAGAAGCGCTGGGTAAATCCAACCCGTTCGCCGAGAATTGCCTCGATTACCGAAGCATCGACATAGACGTGAATTCTGGGCGGCTCCTCCGGGCTCAGCGTGATCTCCTGGCCTTCGGCTTGAAACGCATGCGCCGCAGCTATATAGCGAATCACCATCAGCACGCTGGTTGCGGTGGCGAGAGTGAACTCGAAATCCCGCCCCTTTTGCCCTACGCATAGGACCTCACCGTTTGCTTTGGGCAGGGTCACTGTGGCTGCTCTGCCGGGTATGGTGTGGCCGTGGAGAACGCCGTTCCGCAACGATGATATCTGCGGCAGCTCTCGCATTCTGAGTGTTCCGTCCGGATCCAGACGCAGAAGGCGCGGCAGGCTCATCATGCCGCTCCACCCTGAGGCACGCATCTGCGCTTCGCTACGGCCCTTCTCCTGAATCCAGCCCCACAGGATCCGGCGGCCTTGCGCATCCAGTTGTGTCTTCGGCGCGTAGAACCCTCCCCAGTCAAGATTGCCCTTCTTCATCGAGGCGAACTTCATCGTCGCATGATCCAACAGACCCGACTCCCAGAAGACCTTCCCTTGTGTCGAATAGATGAGGACATGGCCGCCATCCAGAGGGAAGATCTCGGGGCACTCCCACATCTCTCCATCGTCGCGAGGGTTGGAGGTCTTCTTGCCATCCCACACGCCGCTGGCTAGTTTGTGCAGATACTCCCAGTGTTTTAGTTCTCCCTGAGCAGCGCCCACCTGGCTGCGGTAGAGCAGCACGCAACCTCCAGCGTTCTCTACGCCTGATCCCACCGTCATGTAGTACCAGTCACCCTGCTTCCATACCGAAGGATCGCGAAAGCCCGTGATATGCATGCCTTCCGGAGGACGGGCAATAATCGGCTGCGGATCCTTCTCCCACCGAATGAGGAGCGGATCATCCGACCATGCCAGGCATTGTGATTCCTGAATATTGTTCGTGCCGTCGCGGATCGTCGCGTGCGCGTCACTGCTCTTCCTGGTTCCTGTGTAGACAACACGGACGCGTTCTCCCACGGTTATGGCAGAACCGGAGAAGCATCCGAACGAGTCGGGGCCGCCTGGTGTCGGCCTGCAGTCCACGCTAAGCAGATAGCGGATCGCGCTCAGACTGGACGTGCCCATCGCCGGCGCTTCTTCCACCGCCTGGCGCACGCGGACTGCCCCATGGGTGCGGCTCAGTTGCAGCACCTCGATCACGGCCCGCGTTCCGGCCTGGCGGCCGTCCCGTTGGCTAGCCATGGACCAGAAATGATCGTAGCTGGCCGGCCAGCGGCCCTGAGCGCGGCACTGTTCCAGAGCAGTCGAGCCGGCCATAGCCCCGGGCTTCTTCACCAGCACATCCAGATAGTGATCCAGTTCCAGAACCTGCTGATGGCGCCCATAGCAGCGTTCATGCCGGGCCACGCAGTGTCCTCCGTGCCAGATCTCCACGGTTGCCGCCTGGACCTTGGCTTCAACCGCGGTCGCAACCGGCAGCGGCGTCGAGTAGAAGTTGGCCAGCACCTTCACACAGGCGCTTTGGTTGACCTGGGGAAAATGTACCGAAGCCAGATCGAAGCCTTCGGCGGCCAGTGGCTGTAGATGCTCGCGCTCGGCCCGCATCAACGCCCCGATCGTCTGGCTGCGGCCGGTGATCACGCGCTTCTGCTCCTGCTCCATACCGGCGGCCCGTAGCTGATTCAGTTCCTCCAGATCGCGCACCTTCGGAACGGGTACAAGATGGTTGCGCCGGAACTGCCCGCCTTCGCCCTCGACGCCGCCTTTTTCGTGCCCCTCGCCGGGCGTGCAGAACTCCGCCTGAAAGCCCCAGTGCGAGCGGAAGGCGATGAACCGCGTGGTCTCTTCCCGCTGGCGGCCACGCAGAATCTTCTTCACCGCAGAACTCAGGCTATCGAACCTGAGCACATCAAAGACCCCACCAAACCACTGAAACGCAAGTTCATGGGCCTCCAGAAACGCCTGCTGCGTGGCGTGCGGATAGGCCCGGTGAAAGGCCACTCCTGAGGCCATCGAGCGCATGCAGAAGACGTAAACCTTATTCGGCTCGCCGTCCATTTCCGCCCATGCCTCGTACCAGTCCACCTGTGCCTCGCCGCCGAACTGGTAGGACTGGGCAACAAAGACCTCCCGTCCCAGTAGGCCCATCGCGGCCTTGCGCTGACGCACGTACTCCCGCACCGTGGACTCGCCGACAACGATCTCCGGCTTCTCCTGCCGCAATCGCGTCCAGATGCGATGCGCTGTGTGCCGCTGCTTCCGCGGGGCCCGCCGATCGGC
>DAHXNO010000190.1 GCA_027365345.1 Granulicella sp. | reverse complement strand
TGGTATGGACGTGCAACGCCAGAAACGCGCGGCCCAGCAGATCCTGTTTCTCCACAGCATCCCCCCCGACCCATTGAGTCCAGCCTTCACCCCTCCCAAAATCCAGGGAATGGAGCTTGCCGATCTGGATCTGATGAAGGGAAAGGTCCAGGATGCGGAGGTCCTGGCGCAAAAGGAGTTGAACAATCCGGCGGGAGATCACGCCGATGCCACCTACCTGATGGCCCGGATTGACCTGATGCAGGGCAAAGCCGACCAGGCAACCAAAGCCTTTCAGCAAACGTTGACCCTCAGCCATGATCCCCGGACCCTGGCCTGGAGCCATATCTACCTGGGACGTCTCTACGACGTCATGGATCCAACCGATCGGGCCAAGGCCATTGCGGAATATAAGCAGGCTCTGGTGGTGCGGGATGGCAACCCAGACACCAAGCAGGCCGCCGAGGACGGGATCGCCAAGCCTTTTATGCTGCCGCACCAGGCTGATCCGGATGCGGACGACGAGCCGTTTGACCCCACCGGGAAGGCAGAGAAAGAAGCCTATAAACCCTCAGCTCCGCAGTAAACGCCTCTTAGCGAACGGTAGCGGGTTGAACAGGGTTGATGGATCCAACCGGGGTTTGCTGGACCGCGGCAGCGGACGCAACCATCCCCGCCCCCAATCCAACGAAGAACCTATGCCAAAGCATCCGCTCCCCTCAAGATTCTCCGCTTCAAGCGGCGCCCGCTGCGGCCCATCCAGAATCAGATCCTCTCAGCGGGGAGCCTCCGCGTAGAAAATAGATGTCATAACTTCCGCTCCGCGGCAGGCCCAGCATCTGCAGCGAGGAGCCCGAGGAACAAGACGATGACTACAGGGCGAGTGAGACGGGAAGCCAGGAAGAAAGCTGCGGCAGATTCAAGAAGAGCTGAGTGGGGCGAGTTGGAGAGCAGGCTCGGGCACAACTTCAAGAACCCAGAGCTGCTGGCCCTGGCTCTGACGCACCGCTCGCACACCTACGAGGCGCGCCACGGCGCCCCGGCCGTCATTCACACCGCGCACCCGGAACAGCGGGAGCAGCGCAACGTCCCGGGTACGGATAACGAACAATTGGAGTTCCTCGGCGACGCCGTACTGGGACTGGTGGTCACCGAGGCGCTGTTTCGGGAGTTTCCCCAGTGCAGCGAAGGCGAGCTAACCCGCCTGCGGTCCAATCTGGTGAGTCGCAAGCGGATGGCCGAGATGGGTATCCAGTTAGGTCTGGGCCAGGCGCTGCTGATGGGCAAAAGCGCGGAGTATAACGGTGGTCGCAGCAAACCGGCGCTGTTGGCCAACGCTGCAGAGGCCGTACTCGCCGCCGTCTATCTGGATGCCGGCAAAGAGGGCCTGCAAGAACTACGCCGCATCGTGGAGCGCTATCTGCTGCAACCAGAGATGGCCGCTATGCGCGCAGCGGTAGCCCAGGGAGACGGGCGCGGAGCCATGCGCGATCACAAGACGCTGCTGCAGGAGCTCGTACAGGCCAGGGGCCTGGGTAGGCTTCTCTACGCCGATACCGCCGAGAGTGGCCCCCCACATCGCAGAAGCTTCTGTGTGGAGGCGCGGCTACAGAGCGAGGACGGCGAGCGGGTGCTCTCCTCCGCCGAGGCATCCAGCAAGAAGGAGGCGCAGCAGCGAGCCGCGGAGCTCGCCTTGCAGCACTGGTACCCTACCGAGGCAATCCAGACTCGCAGTGAACACGCCCTGGAGCCCCAGACTCGGGGCCAACCTTGAGCACGGGAGATCCACTCCTGATCGAACAAGAGGGTCTTTTGGCGACCTTGAAGGCCGTGCTGGAGATCGTCATCCTGGCCATCTTTATCGTCACCTTCATCGTGCAGCCCTTCCGGATCCCCTCCGGATCCATGGCTCCGACCCTTCGTATCGGCGACTTTCTGCTCGTGGATAAACAAGCCTTCGGACCCTCCGGAAGGCTGGGCCGGCTGTTGTTGCCTCCCGAGCAAGTCCGGCGAGGAGACCTGGTGATCTTCCGCTACCCGGTGAATCCCCGTCTGCACCTGGTAAAGCGGATCGTAGGCTTGCCGGGAGACTGGATCGAGATGCGTGGCGGACACGTTCTGGTGAATGGAAAGTTGTTACCCGAGCCCTACGCGTTTTACTCCCCCAGCCGCCCCAACGGGTTTCGAGACGACTTTCCCTCGCTTCTCGAGGCAGACCCCGACGTAAATCTACGCTGGTGGATCTGGCTGCGCAACGCGGTAGTAGATGGGAAGGTCATGGTGCCCCCCCACGAGTACTTTGTATTGGGCGACAACCGGAATGACAGCGAAGACAGCCGCTACTGGGGATTTGTCCCGCAAAGCCAGATTGTGGGGCGACCCCTACTGGTTTACTTCACCCTCCCCATGGCCCCGGACACCCAGCAGGGTTCACTGCTTGGCCATTTGCGGCTCATACTGAGGACTGGAGTGCGCAGTTGGCGGATCCTGCGATAGAGTTGCGATACAGCCAATACCGGTGCGCTGCTTGGATTGGCGGGAGGATGCTTTGCGCTCGACACGGGTAGAGGGTAACGGCAGAATCAAAGCGGGCTCCATAGGCTCATCGGCAAACAGCCAGCGGGACGAGACCCCTTTAGAGGGTTTATCCGCGCTCTGCGCCATGCTGGCCGTCTACTTGTTTGTGATCGGGTTTATCCTGCAAAACTTCGATATTCCCTCCCCATCGATGATCAACACGCTGCTGGTGGGCGATCACCTCATTGTGGATCACCAGACGTTGGCCCCGTCCAGCCGCTGGACTCCCTTCATGCATTACCGGCCGGTGCGCCGAGGTGACGTAGTCGTGTTCCTCAAGCCGCATAGCGAGGAGCCGGGCATGATCCTGGTAAAACGGGCGATCGCGGTTGCGGGCGACCGAATCCACCTGCAAAACGGGGCCGTGTACCTGAACGGCGTCAAACAGATCGAGCCCTACGCCATTCAGCCCTCCAGCAACGATCTGGTCTCTTACCGGGACGACTTCCCTTCCGATCTGCCCGGAATGAAAGAGTGGGCAGCGAGCGACCTTGCGACACGAGCCCTGTGCCAAAATGCGCAGCAGGAGACAGACTGCCTCAATCAAGTCGCGATCGATGAACGGACCTTGACCTGGATAGACGAGTTGCCGCAATACGTCCAGGGAGGCGACGTAGTCGTGCCGCAGGGAAACGTGTTCGTCATGGGCGACAACCGCGCCGACAGCCTGGACAGCCGCTTCTGGGGGTTTGTTCCCGAAAAGAACATCCTGGGCCGTCCGTTGTTTGTCTATTGGTCGTTCCGTACCCCGCAAGGCCGGCAGAACCAGACGAGCCTGACCGGCCAGCTCGCCTTCATGTTGCATGAGGCCCGGCATCTGCTGGATGGAACACGGTGGAACCGGACCTTTCACGAAGTTCGCTGAAGCCGTCGCTGGCCAGAACTGTGCGCGCCCAGCATCCTTTATCTGGTCGGCCCCTTCGCAGACTCCCGCAGGGTCCAGACACGTCCAGCACATTCCAGGCGACTCGCCGTGACGCCTTCTCAGCGAAGAACCCATGGGGTATTCTTCAAGAACTTCCGCCAACGAAAGGCCCCGAAGCATGAATCGTGTCGGCTTCGCTCTCCGTCTCTTCATCCTCTTGGGCGGTCTCGCCGCCTGCCATACAGCCTGCGATGCGCAGAGCCCACAGGCTGCGGCCACATCGGCTGCGCCATCCCTGGCGGTCGCCGCGCCCCACGCCTTGATGACCGCAGGCGAAGCCCGCGCTACACACGCACTCGATCGCGCCAAAGCAATGGGGCCAGGCGAGCTGTATGCCTTGCTCAAATCCTTTCCCAAGGGCGCTGACCTGCACATGCATCTCTCCGGCGCGATTTACGCGGAGACGTTGATCGCCGAAGCAGCTCGTCAGGGACTCTGCGTCGCCTCGGTTGAGCACCGCAGTCCAGCGCAGCCCACAGGTCAGGATGCCGTTCGCCTGGTAGCCCCCGCACAAAGGCAGTATGTGCGAAGCGAACAGAAGACTTGCGCTCCCAATCAGGTTCCAGCCAGCTCAGCTCTGGCCGATCAGCCGCTCTATGACGATCTGGTAGACAGCCTCTCTATGCGATCCTTTGTGCCGACTCAAGGTATCAGCGGCCACGATCAGTTCTTCTCTACCTTCGCCCGCTTCGACGCCGTGACCGGTGAAGCCGGCGAATGGCTCGATGAGGTGGTCACCCGCGCCGCCGCGCAGAACGAGCAGTACCTGGAGATCATGCAGACCCCGCAGTTCTCCCACGCTGCTGCGCTCGGTTACAAGTTCGGCTGGCCCGCCGATGCCGCAAACAACGTCACCTTCGCCGAACTGGCGCGGCTGCGGCAGCAGCTCCTCTCCGCGGGTCTCGATGACGAAGTAGCGATAGACAGAAGCCAGTTGGCCGGCGCAGAGCAGCAGCGCAACGCCCTGGAGCACTGCGCAAGCGGGCGCCAGACATCAAAGACTGTCAAACCGTCTTCAGCCTGTGCGGTGCGCGTCCATTGGCTTTATCAGGTGCTGCGCGGCTTTCCTCCGCAACAGGTCTTTGCGCAAACGCTACTGGGCTTTGAGGTCGTCTCGGCTGCCGGCAACGCCAACCCTGACTCTCCCGATGTCGTCGGCATCAACTTTGTGATGCCCGAAGACGGGTACCTCTCCATGCGCGATTACCACCTCCAGATGGAGATGTTGGACTATCTGCACAGCGTCTATCCCCGGGTGCCGATCACGCTGCACGCCGGCGAGTTGGCCCCTGGGATGGTTCCTCCCGCGGGACTCAGCTTCCATATTCGCCAGGCCATTGAGTTGGGCCATGCCGAACGCATTGGCCACGGCGTCGATCTGCTCTATGAAGATCATCCCCGGGCCCTGCTCCAGGAGATGATGGCTCGGCACATCATGGTGGAGATCAACCTCACCTCCAACGCGGTCATCCTCGGGATCAAAGGCCGGGCGCATCCGCTGCACGCCTACATGGCCGCGCACGTTCCCTGGGCGCTCTCCACTGACGATGAAGGCGTCTCCCGCATCGACCTGACTCACGAGTATGTGCGCGGCGTAGAGGAACAGGGCCTCACCTACCTGGATCTGAAGCGCTCCGCTAGAACCTCGCTGGAGCACTCCTTCCTGCATGGCCAGAGTCTGTGGGCCGTCCCGGATGACTTCAACAGACGCCGGACGGCGTGTGCCGCTCCTATCACCGCTGCCAGCCAGCCGTCGGAGGCCTGCCGCACGCTGCTCAACAGCAGCGAAAAGGCCGCGGCTCAGTGGGAACTGGAGCGCCGGCTGGCTGCATTTGAAGCCGCGCCGTAGCACTTGCCGGGACGCATTCACAGCAGCGCATCGAGTCAGCGGCAAATCAGGATGCCGACGCATCAAGCTGGAAGTGTAAATTAAAGGGAGGAAACCACGATGAAGCGCGTTCTTTCGATCGTTCTACAGTTCATCCTGTACCTGCTGGCCTTTGCTATCGGGTCCTTCCTTCCTGTATTTCACCTCTTGCCCACACTCAGTTTCAACATCGGAGCGGGCCGGGTCTTTGTCTATGACGGCATCCTGCTGATGCTGGCCCTCTATCTCCTGATCCTGCTCATCGCCGCTGCGCGCAAGAAAATCCACACCGCGTTGCTGAACGCGACTCTGGCCTTCTTGCTGGCTATGATCGTGGGACTGCTCCTGAAGTTCGGCTTCAAGAGTGCCTGATCAGAATCCGCTCAAGATGAGCGCTTCGGGGTAGCAACTTCGAGCGCCATAAGGCAGCACGCAGTGACTTTGCGACACAAAGCGCAGCCGTATTGCGCAGGAACCACGCGCTTTGGGCGCAGAAGTGCGCTTCCATTGCGCATGACGGATTCGGTTCCTCGTCCTCAATTCTGACTTCAAACTTGATAAACTAAAGCGCATTGGAGAATCTATCGGTGGCACGGAAAAGGAAACCATAACTGGCTCCGAAGATCTGCCGATACATCTTCTGTTCGCGTTTACAGTGCCCAGGCCGGATCGACCTCCCCATCCGGAAAGAACGCGCCACGTTGGGCGCCGAGCCTGGCCTGAAGGAGAATTTCGTCTTTCATGAGCCTTAAGTCACCTGCATTCGCCGGTACCCAATCCACTCCATTCGATATCACCGATCGCAAGATCGCGTACTTTTCTATGGAGATCGCCCTCTCCAAGACGTTGCCGACATACTCCGGCGGCCTGGGCATGCTGGCTGGCGATACCCTGCGCTCAGCCGCGGATACAGGCCTTTCCATGGTCGCAATCTCGCTGGTGCACCGGCGCGGTTACTTTGAGCAGCACCTGGATCATTCTGGTCAACAGACGGAGAGCGAGGTAAGATGGTCGCCGGAGACCACCCTTCCATCCGCCGGTCAGACGGTGACCCTCACCATGCAAGGCCGTGAGATTACTCTATGTGCCTGGCGTTTTGACGTGGTCGGCGTATCCGGCCACATCGTCCCGGTATTTCTTCTGGACAGCGATCTGGAGGGTAACGACCCCTGGGACCGCCGGCTCACCGATCATCTGTATGGCGGCGATACCTACTATCGCCTCTGCCAGGAGGCCATCCTCGGCTTGGGCGGCATCCACCTGCTGCGTGCCTTGGGCTGCGTGCCTGAGGTCTGCCACATGAACGAGGGTCACGCCGCTCTGCTCTCAATCGGCCTACTGGAGGCGCGGGTTGCTCCTGCGCCTCTCAGCAACGCAACCGAGGCCGACGCAGAGGCGGTGAAGCAGCAGTGCATCTTTACTACCCACACGCCCGTACCGGCCGGACACGACAAGTTTGGACTGGATCAGATGATGCAGGTGCTGGGTGCGGACCGTTCGGCCGCTATCGAACGGTTCGGCGCTCTGCACAACGACCTGCTGAACATGACCTACATCGCCCTGCGCTTCTCGCGCTACGTCAACGGCGTCTCCATGTTGCACGGCAAGGTCTCCCAACAGATGTTCCCCGAGTACCCCGTGCACTCCATCACCAACGGCGTGCACGCCGCCACCTGGATCTCTCAGCCCTTTCAGGATCTTCTGGACAAAGAGATACCGGCGTGGCGTTGCGATAACCAGTACTTCCGCTCGGTGTACGGCATAGAGCCTGAAGTCATCGAAGCCACCCATCAGATCAGCAAACATCGTCTGCTGCACACCGTGCAGCAGCGCACGGGGGTCTTGCTGGACCCCAAGGTGCTTACCCTGGGCTTTGCTCGCCGCGTGGCAACCTACAAGCGCGCCAGCCTGGTGCTGCAATCTCCCCAGCGCCTCATCGAAATCGCCGAGCGAATTGGTGGCCTCCAGATTCTGATGGCCGGCAAGTCGCACCCCGCCGATAACGCAGGCAAGGGCCTCATCCGCGACATCTTCGCTGTCGCCTCCCAGCTCACAAACAGCCCACTGTCCATCGTGTATCTGGAAAACTACGACTGGGAGTTAGGGGAGCAACTCACCAATGGCGTGGACGTGTGGCTGAATACGCCGCTGCGCCCCTATGAGGCCTCCGGCACCAGCGGCATGAAGGCCGCCCTCAACGGCGTTCCCAGCCTCAGCGTGCTGGACGGATGGTGGGTGGAAGGCTGCGCGGAGAACATCACCGGCTGGGCCATCGAAAACTGCGAGGACGAGGCAATCGAAGCCGAGCGCGTCTATGACAAGCTGGAGAACTGTGTTGCTCCGGCCTTTGCCGACAAACCCCGCTGGGCACGCCTGCGCCGCCACTGCATCGCCATCAACGGCGCCTTCTTCAACACTCATCGCATGCTGGGCCAGTATGTCGCCAACGCCTACTTTCCTCCCTCGGTAGCCAAAGCTGTCTCCAACCAGGCGATCGTCGACGACCAGACCGAGCAGACCATCCTCGCCTAGTCTTAGCCTCGCTTAGCCTTTTCGCAGCACCGTTTCCCGCACCGCGCGCCTTGGAGAACCAATCATGCAAGTTGGCGATATCGTAGAAGACTTCAGCCTCCCCGATCAGGACGGCAACACCGTCCATCTCTTCGGCGTTGCCGGCAAGCCAGTGGTCCTCTTCTTCTATCCCCGGGCCAACACCCCCGGATGCACCCTGGAGGCATGCGGCTTTCAGTCAGAACTCACCCACTTCAAGGCACTCCAGGGTAAGGGAGTGGTGGTGCTGGGCATCTCTCGTGACACGGTCAAGGCGCAAAAGAAGTTTGCAGAAAAGTACGGTCTCCAGTACCCGCTGCTCGCCGATGCCGATCAAACCATCTGCAACCGCTTTGGGGTGATCAAAGAGAAGAATATGTATGGCAAAAAGGTGACCGGCATCGAGCGGACCACCTTTGTCATCGGGCCGGACCACCGGCTGATGCACATCTTTGCCAAGGTCAAGCCCGAGGGCCACGCCGAAGAGGTTCTTGCACTCCTGAAGAAGTAACCATGTCGAGCCTGCTGATTCCGGCCTTCGCAGAGGAACTCCCGCTGGCGGCCTCTGTGGCTGTGACTGCCTCTGCCGCCGGCCTTACCCTGGCCTACGCCGCGCTCAGCCCCACCTCTCAACTCTTCGGGCGCACCATTCTGGCCGGCGACGACCCGGCGGAAGCTGCGCTCACCTACGATGATGGCCCAAACGACGTGGCTACCGAGGCCCTTCTCGATATCCTGGCGCGCCACAACGCCCGGGCTACCTTTTTCATGATCGGCCGCTTCGCCCGCGAGCGTCCGGAGCTCGTGCGCCGCGTCCACGCCTCCGGGCATCTCATCGGCAACCATACGCAGACCCATCCCTGGCTCAGCTTCCAGTCCTTCCAGGTGATCCACCAGCAACTGCGGGACTGCAACCGCGCCCTGGAAGACGCCATCGGAGCCCCCGTGCATTACTTCCGCGCCCCCCATGGGGCGCGCCGACCGGCGGTGTTTCAGGCCGCCCGGGGGTTGGGACTCAAGCTGGTGCAGTGGAACGCCATGGGCTACGATTGGCGTCCCATTTCCGCCGAACAGATCCTGGCCCATGTCGACCAAGGCTTGGCGCGGGCTCGCAACCGGAACAAGGGCGCGAACATCCTGCTGCATGATGGGCATCAGCGCGGTATAGGCGCTGATAGGCGTGCAACCGTGCAAGTGACCGAGGAACTCCTGCAGAGGTTTCACCGTGAGGGCGTCCGCACGGTGACGGTTGATGCCTGGGGCTAGGGCAGATTCAGAGTGAGTAGTTGGGGAAGAGTTGGTGCGCCCGAGAAGATTCGAACTTCCGCCAACAGCTTCGCAGGCTGCCGGACATCCAGCAAGCCGGGAGCGGCACGCGGGAACGGAGAAACGTAGTAAGAAAAGCTGGTGCGCCCGAGAAGATTCGAACTTCTGACCTACAGCTTCGGAGGCTGCCGCTCTATCCAGCTGAGCTACGGGCGCACACTTCTAGCGTAGCAGAAACCGCTACAGACGAAGGAAGAGAAACGGACTGAGAGGGTGATATCGCGGGCTATACTACCGTTGCCATTCGTCTCACAGCCCCCATTTGGGAAGGTTCAGATGATGCATCCGCGATATCGCGTACTTGTTCGACGTTGGCCAGGGAACGTCGGAGTGTTATTTTCCGTCATGCTCGTCGCCGCCGCTGGCCTCACCTCATTCGCAGCGCCGGGCGCGACCGCTGCGAGTGCGCCGGGCAACGCCCCGGCAGCAGGTACGGCTGTCGACCCCAGTGCGCTGGTCAACGAGTTCATCGGCACCCAGAACGAGGGTTGGGACATTCCCGCCGTAGGTGAACCGTTCGGCATGGTGCAAGAGGCCCCGCTGGTGCTCAACCGTCCTGGCGTCCGCGCCAACCACTGCGACTCGCCGTCTGCGGACAAGATATACGGCTTCAGCCAGTCCACCATCAACGCTTGCAACTTCAACTATCTTCCGCTGATGCCCACCACCGGGCCGGTCACCTCGTCGAACCCATCGGACTATGCCTCGAGATTCTCCCGTGAGCAGGCGCATCCTGACGACTACGAGGTGTTGCTGGCGAGCGGCGTTCAGGTGAGACTGACCGCAACCACGCGCACTGGCTGGCAGGAATACATCTTCCCTCGGACGAGCCAGGCGAACGTGCTGTTCAACGTTGGGGCAAGGGCGTCCAGCTCCGAGATTCAAATTCTGGACAACCGGACCATTCAGGGTTGGGCTCAGTACCCCCATCACAAGGCTTTCTTCTCGGCGAAGTTTAGCCGCCCGTTCACCTCGTTTGGCACTTGGAACCGCTCCCAGATGACTCCTGGGTCGCGCGATTCTGCCAATCCCGGTAGAGGGTCCAACGGTGGCTGGGTCAGCTTTGACACCACCAAGGACGACTCCCCCGTTGTGGTCAAAATGGGCCTGTCGTTCACCGGAATCGCCGGAGCACGCACAAATCTTGCCGTCGAGACGAACAACTTCGGCTTTGACTTCAATGCGGTCCGGCAGGCGTTGCACCAGCAGTGGAACGTCCTGCTGCATCAGGTCAATGTCAGCGGCGGGACGCACGACCAGCAAGTCGTGTTCTACACTGCGCTTTACCACTCCGTGCTGGACCCGAACGTGATCGGGGACGTCGATGGCCAGTACATGGGATTTGACGGCAAGCTGCACATGGCCAAGGACTTCACCCCCTACAGCAACTTTTCCCTGTGGGATACCTATCGCACGCAAAACCAGCTCATCGAAATGCTGGCCCCGGCGGTCGCGCATGACATCGACCTATCCATACTGGCCATCGCTCGCCAGGATGGATGGCTACCACGCTGGTTCCTTGGAACCCGCGAGGCCAACATCATGACCGGCGATCCGATCACCTCGTTCCTGGTTGAGGGCTGGTCCAAGGGCCTGCTCTCGGGGAAGTATGCCGAGGAAGCTTACAAGTACATCCGCGAGAACGCAACCGAAGTACCTCCTCCCAACGTTCCAATGAACGGCCGCGCCGGGGTCGCGTATTTTGACCGCCTGGGCTACATCCCCTATGGCCTGAACGTGACCTCCGCAGCCAACTGCCCCACCGAGGGCTCCGGCGCCTCCTGCTGCCCCACTCATGGCGCCGACAACGACTGCTACTATCCCGCCTCAGCCACGCTGGAGTACGCAGCGGCCGACGCCTCACTGGCTCTCATGGCCAGGGGTCTGGGCCACACCCAGGACGCGCAGATGTTCACCCAGCTCGGCCAGTCCTTCCGCAACCTGTTCGACAAGAACATCGGCTTCTTCCGCCCACGCACCATGGAAGGCACTTGGCTCAGCCCCTATGACACAAACACAGGCAATCACGCCTTCCATGAGGGAGGCCCAAGCCAGTACCAGTGGCTGGTACCCCAAGACCCCGCTGGGCTGGTCAAGATCATGGGTGGGCGCAAAGCGGCCACCAGTCGGCTAGATCAGTTCTTCGACTACCCCGGCCTGCTCGTCGACCCGCACGGAACCGTCATGCACGCGTGGGTGAGCGACCCCTACCAGTACTACGGCCCCACAACCTATGACCCCGACAACGAGCCGAACCTGCCCGCACCCTATATGTACGCGTGGAGCGGACGGCCTGACAAGACGGCGACCGTGGTTCGGGCTGCGGAGACCCTCTACACAACCGCCCCTGGAGGCATGACCGGCAACGACGATATGGGTGAGATGTCCGCGTGGTACGTGATGTCCGCGATCGGCCTCTACCCGACGATGAGTGGGGCCAACTTCTACGTCGTCACTACCCCCCTGTTCCCCCACACGGTGGTATCTATCGGGGCCTACCAGAACAAGCAGGGCGGGACCCTGAGCATCTCCGCACCTGGAGCCAGCATGGCCAGGCGGTACATCGCCTCGGCCAAGGTCAACGGCAAAGCATGGAACCGAGACTGGGTCGGCCAGTCCGACATCGCCCACGGGGGGACAATCGCATTCGCCCTCAGCACCTCACCCTCTGCCTGGGCCACCGCTGACCAGGACGCTCCGCCGTCGGTCGACTCGGTCTCGAGCACCGAGCGCCAACTCGCCGCGCAACTCTCGCCGGCGCAGGCCGTGGTGGAGCCCTCCGCTGCCAGTTCGACGCAACAGACCCTCACCCTCACTCTGCTAGCCACCACTCCGGGCACCTCCCGGGTGCACCTGACCGTCACTGCGCCGCCGGGTTGGTTGGTGTCCAAACCCTCCACAAGTATCAAGGTGACATCCTACGGCCTTCCCACGCAGGTGAAGGTTCCTTTGAAAATCACCGCCCCGGCGGGGACCAGGCTCGGCGCCTACAAGGTCTTGATCACTGCCGACATGCCTGGAGACGCGCCGGTCCACAAGCAGGCAACGATCTACGCCCAGGAGCCCGGCAGGTGCGCCATCCGGACCAGCACATCATGCGCGGTCGACCTCAGCGGCGCCTACAACCAGGACGGAGTGGCCACACCTGCCAACCCCAGCCAAGGTAATTTCGACGGCCAGGGCAACAGCTATGCCGCTGACTTACTGCCCCCGCCGGGCCCGGCCACCTTCGGCGGGATCACCTACCAGGCGCCCCCGGCCACAGGTGCCGACCCGAACTTCGTCAAGGCAAACGGCCAAGCCATCGTCCTCCCAAGCGGCCGCTTCAGCAGTCTCAACATCATCGGCGCCGCCAGCAACGGCAGCACGGGGAGCAACGGCCTCACCGCCATCATCACCTACCAGGACGGCAGCACCGCCTCAGTCCCGCTCCGGTTCACCAATTGGACCAGCCCCAACCCCGACTTCGGCAACCGCGTTGCCCTCCGCATGGCCTATCGACTCGGCGCTGCGGGCAAGAACCCAACGGCGGTATCCCTGTACCAAACCACCCTGCGGCTGGACCCAGACAAGCGGATCCGGGCCATCTCGCTGCCATTTCGCTCCGTGCCGGTCTGGCGCACACCCGGATTGACGGGGACCGCGTGGGACCACGACAGCGATCTCCAGATCTATGCAATGACGCTCCTACACGAGCGTCAGACAGCGCAGAACGGGATGAAGGAAGGGCCTCAAGACAGAGTCCGGTAAGACCCATACAGCGAATGTAGCACCGTCTCCGGCCCCCACCGCACTTGTGGGCCGCCGACGCCGATGCTCTCCGCCACCCGCCGCCACGGGATCCTCCTGACCATGACGCCCAGAATCACTTCTGGCGAGGATGCGCGGAAACCTGTGTCCTGAGTCAACGTTTGAGGAGTACGATAGCTGCCATGAAAAACCTTTTCCGCTGCGCCGCGCTTAGCCTGACCGTTGCCTTCGCCGCATGCTTCAGCGCTGCTGCCCAAATGGGTGGCCAGATGAGCGGCCAAATGGGTGCGAATCATCAGCAGCCGCCTAGCCCCCCTGCCATGACTTCTGTCTCCCTCGATGGAGCTCATATCACCATCCATTACAGCTCGCCCGCCAAACGCGGCCGCGTCATCATGGGTGGCCTGGTGCCCTACGGCCAGGTCTGGCGTACCGGAGCGAACCAGGCCACCAGCTTTGTCACTTCCGGAGACCTCAAAGTCGGCACACTGCGCGTCCCAGCCGGCAGCTACACTCTGTTTACGCTGCCCCAGGCGCCGGGCAAGCCCTGGCTGCTGATCCTCAGCAAGAAGACCGGCGAGTGGGGCATTCCTTATCCCGCTGGCGACGATCTGGGCCGCACCCCGATGCACTACACCAAGCTGCCCCAGACACAGCAGTCGTTGACCATCAGCTTCCAGAACACCGGCAAGCGCTCCACGCAGTTGCATGTCCGCTGGGAGAACACCGACGAATCGGTGTTGATCCAAACGTTGAAGTAGGGGCTGGCAAGCAGGAGCCCTCACGCACGAACCGCAAAGCATGGATCCGTCGCAGCCAATCAGCGCTCCCGCTTGGCGCGTCGCTCCTCAGCCTCGGCGTTGAGCTTGCTCAGCGCTGAGGCTACCAGTTCCTTGGCGCCGCCAATACCCGCCAGAATCGCCTGCAGATCCATCTTTGGCAGCGCTGGATTGCGCTCGCTGGCACAGTAGACGCCATGCTGGCCCACCAGCACCATCGCATCGGTCAGTACATCCAGCGCCACACTCAATCGCCCCCGAGCCTCGCCACGCATGAACTCCTCGCGTGAAAGTTCCTCGGCCCGCGCGTAAAAGACATCGCCGTGGCGGTAGAACGGTGAGTGCCGGCTTTTGTCCATTTCGGAACTCCAGTTGTCCTCTGCCAAGACTGCTCCTTCCTCCAGAACGCGACCAGGCAGAAGTGTTCCGGCAAGGAACGGGATCTGCTTTGGAATCGCTCTTCTCTCCTGCAACGGCTCAACCGACCGCCGGAATCGACTACCCGGCCGCAGGACCCTTCCAGCGCAGCACCGGCTTGCGCGCCGCCATGGTCTCATCCAGGCGTTGCAACCGCGTGGTATGGGGTGCGGTCCGCACCAGTTCTGGATTCTCCTCCGCCTCGCGCGCAATCTGCCGCAGCGCATCAATCAGCAGATCCAGCTCATCGCGGCTCTCGCTCTCCGTCGGCTCGATCATCATGGCGCCGGGAACCACCAGCGGAAAGCTGACCGTATAGGCGTGAAAGCCGTAGTCGATCAGCCGCTTGCCCATGTCGCCGGTCTTCACTCCGGGCTGGCCATCCTTGCGCTGGGATTGCAGGCGGTCGCTAAAGACCACCTCATGCAGAGAGGGCGACTTGTAAGGCAGATCAAAGACCCCCTCCAACTTGGCCCGGATGTAGTTCGCGTTGAGCACAGCATCTTCGGTGGTCTGGCGCAGACCGTCCGGCCCGTTGGCCAGGATGTACGCCAGCGCACGGACAAACATGCCGAAATTCCCGTACCAGGCGCGCACCCGGCCAATGCTCTGCGGCCGGTTGTACTCCAGACCCAGCGAACCGTCCGGGTTCGTCCGGATGGTTGGCTGGGGAAGAAACGGCTCCAGAATCTTCTTGCAAGCCACCGGACCGGAGCCCGGTCCACCCCCACCGTGGGGCGTGGAGAACGTCTTATGCAGGTTCAGGTGCATCACATCCACGCCAAAGTCACCCGGCCGGGTCTTGCCCACCAGCGCATTCATGTTGGCGCCATCCATGTAAAGCAGGGCGCCCTTGGCGTGCAGAATGTCCGCAATCTTGTGGATCTCGCTCTCAAAGACCCCTATCGTGGAGGGGTTGGTCAGCATCATGGCAGCCACGTCCTCGTCCACCATGCGCTCCAACTCGGCCAAATCCACCATGCCCAGGGCATTGGACCTCAGGTTGGCCACCTGGTAGCCACAGATCGCCGCACTGGCTGGATTCGTACCGTGCGCCGAGTCCGGAATGAGAATCTTCTTGCGGGCGCGCCCCTTGGACTCCTGATAGGCACGGACCAAGAGCAACCCGGTAAGCTCCCCCTGCGCTCCCGCTGCGGGCTGCAGCGTGATCGCATCCATGCCGGTGATCTCCAGCAGACAGTCGCTGAGCAGTTTCATGATCCCCAAAGCGCCCTGACTCAGCGACTCCGGCTGGTAGGGATGCGCCTCCGCCAGACCCTCCAACCTGGCCACAGCCTCGTTGATCCGCGGGTTGTACTTCATGGTGCAACTCCCCAGTGGATACATCCCCAGATCGATGGCGTAGTTCCAGGTTGAGAGCCGGGTGAAATGCCGTACGATCTCAATCTCGCTCAACTCCGGCATCATGCCCAGGCCATCCCTGCGCAGCGCATCCCCCAGCAGCGCAGAAGCATCCACCGCCGGTACGTCCAACTGCGCCAGCCGGTATCCCTTCTTGCCCGGCGAGGATTCTTCAAAGATCAGATTCTCGTTCTGGTTGACGTGCGTTGTGGCCTTCTTCGGGGTTCCAACAAACTTTTCTGCCATTCTTACCTCTCTTGAGCGCTTCACCCTCTGCCCTGCGGATCCTCGGATCTTCTCGGAAGGCCCTTGCCTGCTCATTGGCGAGGAGCTCCTTGCTGCCGGTGCTAAAACTCCTGTTCGTCCATACCACTGCCGTCGGCCGAGTAACTCCCTGCCTCCGGTCCGTCCATATCCTCTTCGCGCAGGCTCAACGCAATCACCGTGCCTGACTCGAATTCGATGGTCAACGCCTCCATCTCCTCCAGCAGCGCCTTCGCTACCGTCTCGCCGATCTGCGCACAAAGCGCATTCCGGTACTGCGGCTCACCATAGGCAATCGAAAAGTCTGAGAGCAGGATGTGGGGCCACGCATAGAGCGTGAGCATGGGGCCGGGCGAGCCGGGCACATCACCAAAGCGCAGCCGCAGGTAGTCGCCGACAAACTCTACGGCCGTAAGCTCCTGTCCTTCCATAGCGCTCAGATCCATGGCTACCTCGCTCCTGTCAGGGTCTGCTGGAACGTCACATCCGACTCACGCGCGCCGGCGCCGGCTGGAACATAAAGCAGCGCAGCAGCAGCGTCCATCTGTGCCCGGGTGGTCAGCTCCGTGGCGCACCATAAGGTGACGTTAGCGCCCAGCTCCGGATACCACCGAGCCAGATCCAGCCCTCCCACAATCCGCTGCTCCAACAGTCTGGCGTTCAACTCCTCCGCCGACTCCGCGGTGGTAAGCGCAAACTCATGGAAGTGAGGGGCGGTGAACAGCCGCTTGCCGCCTGCGGAGCGAAGCGCTGCTTCAAGATACGCCGCCTTCGCCAGGTTCTGCTCAGCCAGTTCGCGCAATCCCTGCTTGCCGTAGACGGTCAGGAAGATCGTCACCATCATCGCCACCAGGGCCTGGTTGGTGCAGATGTTGCTGGTCGCCTTCTCCCGCCGGATGTGTTGCTCTCGGGTGCTCAGCGTCAGCACATAACCGCGCCTGCCATCAGCATCTCTGGTCTCGCCAACCAGGCGTCCGGGCATCTGCCTTAGAAACTGCTCCTTGCTGGCGATCACCCCGCAGTAGGGTCCACCGTACCCCACGGCGACACCAAAACTCTGGGCCTCCATCGAAATGATATCCGCCTCCACCGGAGCCCGCACAATGCCCAGGCTCACCGCCTCAGCGATGGACACAATCAGCAGGGCTCCCTTGCGATGGGCGATCTCCGCGACCGCGGCGACATCTTCAATCACACCGAAGAAGTTGGGCGACTGGAGAAGCACGCAGGCCGTCTCGTTGGTCACGGCGGCATCCAATGCGGCCAAGTCGATCCGCCCCGTTTGATCCCGCTGGTCTGCTCCGGGAGCGATATAGTCAACTTCCGTAATCGATATTTCCTGATGCCGGGTCAGGGTAGAAAGCACCTCGCGATACTCCGGGTGCACCGTCCGCGCCACCACCGCGCCCTGCCTTCCGGTGACGCGGCAGGCCATCAAAACGCTCTCCGTAGCACCCGTAGACCCGTCATACATGCTGGCGTTGGCGATCTCCATGCCGGTCAGCTCGCAGATCATCGTCTGGAACTCAAACATCGCCTGCAGGGTGCCCTGCGCGATCTCCGGCTGGTAGGGCGTATAGCTGGTCAGGAACTCGCCACGCTGCACCAACGAATCGATGATCGCCGGCCGATAGTGCCGGTAGGCTCCAGCGCCCAGAAAGCTCGCCACGGGCTGGCCCGCCGCCGGCTGAGCCGCCAACTCTTCGGCATCGCCACTGGCCAGATTCGCGCCAAACGCGCGAAAGCGGTCCAGAATCTCAGATTCCGAGTGCTGCCTCGGAATCCTCAGATCTCCCGTCAGACGGTACTCCGCCGGAATGCTCTCAAACAACGCCTCAATGGAAGGCTGGCCAATCTCGGCCAGCATTGCCTCGCGATCGGCCGAGGATTTGGGTAGATAGCGCATCTTTCGTCTTTCCTCTCTCTTCGTCACCCGCCTGGCTGCTCACATCCACCCCAGCGGGGCGGCGATGGGGCAGCCAGAGGCTCAGCATTGGCTCCAACAGACAGGCGGCTCAATCATGCCGCAGAGCACCAACAGGACCGGTCAGCTTCCTGGAACTCGCCTCTGGCGGCCAACCTCCGAGCACCGGGAGTTGGCGTCGGGGAACCCGGCAAGCGGGCCGAATCCCCTGCGTGAACCAGGTTTAGTGACCCGACTCGTCTGCTACAAACTTCTGATACTCGGCGGCGCTGAGCAATCCTTCGACAGGCGCTCCCTTAGCCGCGAGCCGGATCACCCAAGTCTCGTTAGCTGCCTTATTGAGGTTCTCAGGCGCATCGTTCAGCACGGAGTTCACCGCCGTTACAGTTCCCCCCACTGGCGTGTAGAGATCGCTGACGGCCTTGACCGACTCGACCGATCCAAACGTCGCTCCGGCTTCGAACTCCGCTCCAACCTTGGGCAACTCGACAAAGACGATGTCACCCAGCGACTCCTGCGCATAGTCGGTAATGCCGACCGTTGCCGAGTCACCCTCCAGCAGCATCCACTCGTGCGACTTTGCATAACGATAGTTTTCGGGATAGCTCATGATTCCTCTTGATTCCTCTCGGGTTCCAGCATACGGCGCTGCTTCAATTCTAGGCAGCCCAGCGGTGGAAAGCGAACGCCGAAGGTCCCGAGAACCAGTGGCTGCTGTCCTCCAGCAGCTGCGGTACAGGCAAAGCCCCACCGCTCGGTCCAGAATCTCAGCCACGGGACGCTTCCCTGGCCCTGGGCAAGAGCCAGCCAAGACTCCCCATCCCACAACTCGCCGGATAGAGGACCGGACTGGTCCATTCGAAGTCTTCATGCACAAACAACTTAGCGCTTCAGAGCCGGGTCTGTCGCCGGCTTTGGCCGCTTATAGAACGGGGTGGCAACCACCACCGCCTTCACCCTCTGCCCTCGAATCTCCACCGCAACCTCGGCGCCCGGTTCTGCAAAACCCATAGGCACGTAGGCCAGGGCGATATTCTTCTTGACGAACGGGGCCGGGGAACCGCTGGTGATCGTTCCGATCGGCTCACCCTCTAAGCTGAGCACGGGATAGCCGTCACGCCCAATGCCACGCTCCACCATCTCCAACCCCACCAGGCGTTTGGACGGCCCGCCCCGCTCCTGCACCTGGCGTAGCGCCTCGCGGCCCACAAAGTCCACGCCCTTGTCCATCTTGCAGTAGCGCCCCAGGTTTGCCTCCCAGACGTTGAGCTTGTCGGAGATCTCGTGCCCATAGAGCGCCATAGCCGACTCCAGGCGCAACGTGTTCCGCGCTCCCAGACCGCAGGGTAGAATGCCAAACTCTTCTCCAGCGGCGAGCACCTCCGCCCAAACCCGCGCACTGGTAGCCGCGTCGGAGGGGATGTAGATCTCAAAGCCATCTTCGCCGGTGTAGCCGGTGCGGGCGATCAACACGTTATGAAGGCCGCAGACCTGGCCCCAGGTAAACCAGTAGTTCTTGATTGGCGCCAGATCCACCGGGGTCAGCTTCTGCAGCGTCGCCATGGCCTTTGGCCCCTGAATGGCGATCTGGGTGTAGTAGTCGCTGACATCGGTAATGTGCAGCCCACCCATGCCTCCCAGGGTCTGCCGCACCCACTGCACATCCTTTTCGCGCGTGCCCGCGTTGATCACAATCAGATAGTCGTTCTCGCTCAGCTTATGCAGAACCACGTCATCCACAAAGGTCCCATTGGGATACAGCATCGCCGAGTACTGCGCCTGGCCGACCTGCAATCTGGAAGCGTCGTTCATCAGCAACTTTTGCACCGCGGCCAGCGAGTTGGGCCCGCGCAGTTGAATGTCGCCCATGTGCGAAACATCAAAGACGCCCACCCCGGTGCGAACCGCCATATGTTCGTCGATCAGCCCGCTGTATTGAACCGGCATCTCCCATCCGCCAAAGTCCACCATGCGTGCCTTGTGCGCCAGGTGCGTGTTGTAGAGCCCTGTACGGCGCAGCGTTGCCGCTGCATTGGAGTGAGAATCGCTCATAGGTGTCTGCCTCTGCTCAGGTCGCGGTGGGTCAAACGCTGCGCACCCGGATACAGTCAAACAATATCAAACCAGGATCCCAGCGGCGAGCTGTGTGCGCGGTAAAAGGATTTGGAACAGACCCTGAGGCAGCGGTGGAGTGCTCCAAGCACCCCACGCCTCCCCGCTATTTGACGGCCGACGGGGGCTCTCCCGGATAACGGGATAACCCCTTGAAATGAGTTATAGCCCATTGCATCAATTGGACTTGCTGGTGTTTGGGTTGGGGTATGTTGAAACGCCACTCGCACTCCTTCAAAAAGAGGTGGAAATGGGCCTTTGGAACGTCGTTGAAGCGACGCATGTGGCGCTTGGCCTGGTTCCAGAAGTTCTCAACGCCATTGATGTGGCTTTTCTGATCGGAGAAGAGCGTGGAGCAGCGCATGCGGTACTGCTTGAAGCTGGACACGTCGAGCACGTTGTAAGAGATGAGCGTCTCGGTGAAGACGATCGCGCCGGGCACAACCCTGGTGTCGAGGATGGCCGTCAGAGTCGATCCTTTCACGTTGGGGATGACCTTGGCATAGACCTTCTCGCCCGCTTTGGCAAGCCAAACACAGGAACCTTGCCCGCGGCGCCACACCCGCGCTTGCCCTTGGGGTAGCCACCGAAGTAACCCTCATCGGCCCCGATCTCGCCGAGACGCCCGGACAAAGCTGCTCACGGCAAAGTAAGCAAAGGCCAAAAACGCTGCGCAGAGCAGGTAGAGCTTCTCTGCGGGGTGCGAGCCCGGCGGCATCCGCCAGGCGGCGCGCTGCTGCCACACACCCTGGAACAGGAACAGCGCGATCAAGGCAAAGAACACCCCGGTCACCTGCAGCCATACCACGCTGGAGAACCGCGCAAGCGGCGACCAAAGGGAGCGGCCCAGAGGCACGGCCTTGCGGGGCGAGGACTTTACCGAAGGCTGAACCGAGGGCTGGGCGGCGCTGATCGCTCTCGGCCGCGCCGGAGGCGCAGGGCGAGTGGGCACTGCGGAGGGTGATCGGGCCGCGTCCGCCGCCTGGAGCAGCGTCTTCGCCGCGTGGCGAGCGCCGTAACCCAGTGCGCGACCGAATCGAACCCTGTCCATAACGCTACCAGTGTAAGGGAAGCGGAGCTCGATCTCCCACAGCCCGGAGTTTTGCCCGCATTCCGAACTGGGAAGAGATCTCGCCAGATCATCCGTCAAAAACACAAGAGTGGTGTGTCGGGTTTGATAAAGTTTGAGCAGCGTATGGGGAAAGGGAGCGGTTTGAGGATGAAGAAGCTAATCTGGTTTATCGGTGGCGCGGCGGCGGCGGCAGCGGGGTTCCTGGTGTGGAGCAGCAAGTTACGTCCAATCCATGAGCCAGACTACTATCTGGATGAAAACGCCTCGGAAGACGCCACGTTCGTCTAGAGCACTCCCGGTTTGGGTGGAGGCTCAGGTGAGGCTGCTCCGCGGTGTTGCCCTCGCAAACGGCGCTCGCAGCAGTACATCCGTAGCCCTCCCCTCTGGCTGGAGATACTCAAAGCCGTCAATCTCGAATCGACCAGAGGATGGATCGCAGGCGGTAATCTTTCCTGATTCTGAAACGTCGAGCGCACTTGGCTTCCACAGCATCCTCGGGGTACTCTTAACAGTAACGAAGAAGATTACCCGCAACTGCCGTTCCCTCCAATACTCGAACCTGGCAGGGAATACCCAATGCGTGGGATGGGCGTTCCAGCACATTGCACTATAGGGAAACAGGTTCCTCGACGGATCGCCTGTTTCCCGGCGACGGAGAGGTGGCATTGAACCAGCAGGTAAAAGATCTTATCCAAAAGCTAGGCGAGGCGATCCATGAGTCGGTCAGCGGGTCCGACCAGATCTCGGGTGTCGTCCGCGAGATTCGCGAGCAGGGCTTTGATGTCCTTCTCATGCTCGAGGCCACCATCGGCCTGAATGAGGTCGAGCGCGATGCCGAACCCGCTTCTGCGGAGGAGGAGGAGGCCGAGCCTGAGGCTGGCCCCTTCACCCGCAGCGATCGCACCTTCTTGAGGTCTCTTCGTATCTCCACAGAGGAGCCGGGGCCTGCACCAACAGAGGGCTCTGGCGAAGAGAAAACCCCACCCCTCTAAGCCTTTTGCCGTTTCGGCGGACTCTCGATTTGTCAAGGCTTTCTCCGCGCTGGTACTCTCAGGCTTCATGGATGCCGCATCATGCATCCGACCGGAGTAGCGGCTAGACTAAGCCGCGTCGCTTGGGAGGTGTCTGGATTATGAGAGATACGTTGGGCGTATTGCTTGCCGGTGGCGCCGGAGAACGGCTTTTCCCCTTGACTCGCGATCGCGCCAAGCCCGCAGTTCCATTCGCCGGTCAGTACCGGATCATCGATATCACCCTTTCCAACTGCATCAACTCCGACCTTCGTCAGGTCTACATCCTTACCCAGTACAAAGCGCTCTCTCTCAATCGCCATATCCGCGAGGGTTGGGGAGCCGTGGTGGCCAGCGAATTGGGCGAGTTCATTGAGATTCTGCCGCCCATGCAGCGAGTCTCCAAGAGTTGGTACCAGGGAACCGCCGACGCCGTCTTCCAGAACATCTATTCGATCGGCTCCGAAGAGCCTCGGTATGTGCTCATCCTCTCTGGCGACCACATCTATAAGATGAACTATGCGCTGATGCAGAAACAGCACGTAGACTCCGGCGCCGACGTGACCATCGCCACCCTGCCGGTCATGCCCAACCAGGTCTCCGAGTTTGGCGTCGTGCAAGTTGACGCTAACGGCGAGGTGGTTGGTTTTATTGAGAAGCCCAAGACAACGGAGATCCGATCCCCTTTCAACCCCGAGATGGTGGACGTCTCGATGGGCATCTACCTCTTCAACACCGATGTCCTTCTGCCTGAATTGGTCCGCGACTCGGAGGCGCCCGAATCACGCCACGACTTTGGCCATGACATCCTTCCCAAACTCCTGGGGCGGTACAAGATATACGCCTACAACTTCGTGGATGAGAACAAGCAGCGCGCGCTCTACTGGCGCGACGTCGGCACCCTGGATGCCTACTATGAAGCCAATATGGACATCGCGGCGGTTGCCCCCACGTTCAACCTCTATGACAAGTCCTGGCCCATGCGCTCTCGCGCCTATCAGTACCCTCCGGCCAAGTTTGTCTTCGGCGAACCCGGCCGCACCGGCATGGCCATCAACTCCACCGTCAGCGCCGGATGCATCATCTCCGGCGCAGTCATTCGCAGCTCGGTGCTATCGCATGATGTCCGCGTAAACAGCTACGCCGACATTGATTCCAGCATTATCTTCTCGCACAGCAACATCGGGCGCCACTGCCGAATCCGCCACGCCATCATCGATCGTGACGTTCACCTCCCCGATGGCACCGTCATAGGCTACGACACCAACGAGGACAAAAAACGCTACTTCGTCACCGCCAGCGGACTTACCGTGGTCACCCGCGACTACTCCGGCTATGAGAGTCCGGTGTCTCCGGAGTTCCTGCGACGCTAGCGCATTCTCGGGTCAACTTCATGCCGTGCCCCAGAATCCATGGGAACACTGCTGACAGGAAACTGCAAAGCAAGCCTTCTCCGACGCACCATCCTCACGGAAGTTTCTCGGACGGAGGTCTCTCATGATGACTCCCAGGAACATCGAAGTCCTCTTTGTCGCCGGTTTTGGTCCTATCGTTCGCGATGCGGCCGCAAGCCGGAAGTTCTACTCCGAATCATTGGGTATCCGCTTCCAGGAAGATGCCTCCGGTTATCTCCATACCAGCGGGTTAGATGGAGTCAAGCACTTTGCCCTCTGGTCCTTGGCGCAGGCCGCGGAGTCCTGCTTTGGGTCGGATCAGTGGCCTGACGAAATCCCTGCGCCACAAGCCTGGCTCGAGTTTGACGTGGGAGACATCGAAAGAGCTACCGCAGAGTTGAAGGCGCAAGGTTACAAGTTGCTCGTTGCCTCTCGAACAGAACCATGGGGACAGACCGTCACGCGACTGCTGGGTCCAGAGGGTCTTTTAGTAGGCATCACCCACACACCCGGTATGCGAAACTGAACCGCGGAACTGAACCTTGGCCAACCGCAATCCGCAGACAAGAGCACGGTGCTCTCTCAGCGAAGTAAGCGCCATCGTAACGCCATCGCTTGGTTTCCTCCGCCACAAGCCAGCGCCCGCGAGAGCAGCCTCCTGGGGATAAGGCAAGTGTCAGAGAAAGGGTACAGCCCTTGCGATCCGATCGAAGGCGGCGACCATAGGTGATTCTGGAAACCTCTCCTTCGACCCAACAGAACAGCGAGACTTCTTGCGGCGATGCGAACGCTATACTGTTTCATCAATAGGGGTACAAAGCTTTTCTGCACTTGGACGTGGCGCACTGGAACAGTCGCGAAAGTCGTGGCGCAAAACGCGAAGGAAGAGGCGCAAGCGGCGAAAGGCTAACTTCAGAGGAGGAATCGCATGCGAAGCTCCATAACGATCCTGGTTGTACTGTTTCTGGCTCTTGTCGTTGCGCCTGGGGGCATGCAACGGGCGCAGGCGCAGCAGGGTCCCTATCCTGCCATGGCGCCTCTGGCCCAGTACCTGATGCCACCGCGCGCGGAGATCGCACTGGCCCGCAGTGCAGCGCCCGCCTCCATCGCGGACGGAGCCACCGTGATGGTGCTGGGCTCTCATGGATACTCCACCGCCGTACACGGCAACAACGGCTTTGTCTGTTATGTGGAACGATCCTGGGCCCATGACACGGATCATCCGGAGTTCTGGAACCCCAAGATGCGCGCCCCAAACTGCTTCAACGCCGCAGCGGCCCACAGCGTGATGCCGATCTATCTTCTGAAGACCCGGCTGGTGCTCTCAGGTAAATCCCAAGCGGCAATTGCTCAGACCATCTCAGCGGAGTTGAATGACGGTGCGTTGCCGGCGTTGGAGCCGGGAGCCATGTGCTACATGATGTCGAAGCAACAGTACCTCAACGATGAGGACCACCACTGGTATCCACACCTCATGTTCTACGCCAAAGGCGACGTGGCGAAGAGCTGGGGGGCAAATCTACATGGCTCGCCGGTTATAGCGGCCATGGATCCGCAGAACCGGCTGACGACCTTCATGATTGTGGTAAGCCGCTGGTCCGACGGAACATCAGGCCCTCCGATCAGGTACTGACCGGCTACGGAAACTGCATTGCTGCCGGCTGGAACCCACCATTTCGACTCCGCTCACACACGGTTCCGCCCCAACCGACCCATCCCCGATTCCAGGAAGCTGACCCTTCTCGCTAGAAAACGTTTTTGTCCCTCAAGCAACCTGCCCGCGGAAGGGCCTCCGGGAGTGGCGACCACTCAATACGCCGCGCTTACCGGTGCCCAAAGCGCCACAAGACGCCCAGGGAGATGGCAAAGAAATACTTGGTGTTGGTGCCAAAGTGATCGAAGATCAGCGTTGGCTGCAAACGCACCGCTAGGTTATGGCTTTGGTTGAAGTCGATGTTGCTTCCGGCGGTGCCATAAGGCGCCCAGTGGTTGCAGTACAGGTGGAGGTTCCCCACCTGACCGGGCTGCTGCTGCGCCGCACAGGCGCTCACCGGGCTACCTCCGGGATAGTGCTCCACAGGATAGTTGTAGATGCCATAGCCTCCGCCGAACAGCCCGAGAAAGTTGGTCGCCACATAGCGGTTTTTGGGTCCCCGAACCTCCACGCCTGCCATGCCGATATGCTCCATCACCAGCGTCCGGTTGTAAAAGGGACTGATCACCGGGGTGGTTCCAGCTCCAAACCGGTAGGCCGCAGCCGCCCCCAGCCTTCCGTTCAGCCAGTAGGTAATCATCCCTTCGCCGCCACCCATGTTGAATCGCACCGGAATGTTCTGCCCTGCCTGCCCGTTCATGTACAGCAGGCCGCCATAGAGCTCCCAACGATTGTCATACTTCGGTCCCGTATACGGAGCCAAAGCTGCGGCCGCCGCGCGGGACATCGGCGCGGTTCCGGGAGCGGTCGTTGCACTCTGCGCCTGGCTACCCGAGGAATTACTCGAGGAGGAGCTCGAATCCTGCGCCAATGCCTTGGGGGCAGCCAAGCCGGCAACCACTCCCAGCACCAGTGCAAGTGTCATGCTCAAAGTTGTTACGCAGGCCACCTTGCGAACCTGGCCAGTGGCGGAATCTAGGGTCTTCGTCATCAGTTGCAGCATCTTCCTCGTGGGCACAGCTCAAGTGAGCGGCGCGGTAGTTTCGGGTGGCGGGCCTCGGCGAAGCCGCGATGGGCCTTGTATCTATCCAAGGATATACTGTCTCGTGCAGGTTAGACGTCTGGAACAGCGCTTTCGCAGCCGGATACTGTCCCCCCGGTGCCCTTCAGGCGCGCTTCAGGCGCGCTTCGACCGCCAGAAGCCGGGCTGCCCCGGCAACACCGGCCAGCCGTACCCTGTTGCAGACATTCTCTTTCGCTCGTGCGACAATGAAACCGTCACCCATTGCCAAGCTTGGGAGGGTGAAAGCAGGGAGATTCTCTTATGGGCGATCTATTGCAACCGTGGCACCTGATTATTCTTGCGCTGCTCGCCGTCCTTCTCTTCGGCGGCAAAAAGCTACCGGAGCTGGGCAAAGGCCTCGGGGAAGGTCTGCGCGGCTTCAAAGAAGGCATGAAGGGAATCAACGACGAGGTCAAAACCGACGTCAAACCCGCGGAACCTGCCCAGACGGTCACTGCCAGAGGCGACGAAGCTCCCAAACCTCCGCTGGCTTGAAAACCAGCGGCATGAGAACCATTGGCTCAAAGACCAGTGGCGTGAAGACTTGCAACTTGTAGACCCGCAACTTGTAGACCAGCGGCTTGGGATATCGATGCGGGAAGTGTGGCTTCCGCTCCATTCCCTGGGCCTACTCTCCAACTCAGCGGCCGTCTCTCCGAGCGCTGTCCCTCGTGTTCTGGGAGACGTCCTTCCCGGTACCGTCACCCCTCTTCTCTCGCCTCGATTCCAGCGCACCACTGCGCGGGCGCCCCGGCGTGCAACTTCATCGTTGCGCCGAATCGTTCGCATCCATCCTCAACCCTCAAGGACTCCATCTTCACCGTCTCTGGCTCCTCTTCCAACCCCTTTGGCAAGCAGAGCTTGTTACGGCTGCAACGTGATCATCACCACTGCCGCAAGCGCGGCTAGCATTCCCAGAACCTGGCGCTTGGCGGGCCGCTCTTCAAGCACCCAAGCGGCCAGTAGGATCGTTCCCACCGGATAGAGGCTTGCCAGCACCGAGGCCACATCCAATCGCCCCCTTCGGGTTGCGGCCATGAACAGCAGATTGCCTCCGGTATCCAGCAGCGCCACTGCGCAGGCCCATCCCCACACGATAGGCCAGTTCCTTCTTTGCCCTGTCGCCGGCTGCCCCGCTCGTCTCAAAGACGGCAAGCCGCGGCCAAAGAGCGCCATTGCCGCCAGAACCAGGCAGCAAAGAGTAACGCTGGTCAATCGGGCCACCGCCATGGAGACGATCAACCCCAGCGGGTTGGCCATCTTCAAAGCAATGAAATATACCCCAAACATCACTCCGGCAAACATGGCCAGCGCCATCGTGCTGCGTGAACCATCCTTGCTCTCCGCAAGGTCCCCTGCGGCGATCAGCCAGATCGCCCCAGCCGCCAGCGCAAAGCCGGCCAGCCGCAGACCAGAGGGAACGCCCTCCATCAAACTCGAGGCCACCGCAGGGATCCCCGCAGCCAGCAATCCGCTCAGGGCTGCGGAGATCCCCATCCCTCCTCGGCTCAGGGCAATATAAAACGCCACCAGACCCAGCACTCCGGTCACGCCGGCCCAAATCGCCCATACGCCGGCACTCTCTCCAGAAACGGCCGATTGGGGAGCGTGCCTCGGCCTGCTCCCAATCCGGTTCTGCTGCACGGACTGCATCGGAAGAAAGTCTCCGCGGGAGTTGTCTACCTGTCGATGGAATGCCGAGTCCCGCCATCCATGGTGGCTCTTCTCCAGAAAGACGCCCCTCGGACAGAGTGCGATCGCCACCAGCACCGCCAGACTGATGGCATGGGCCAGCAGGACAAATCCTATCGCGTCCGGTGTCCGGTCACCACAGGCCTTCACACCCATTCCACCGGAAAAATCTCCGCCGCCCCAAAAGGCGGCGGAGCAGAGCGCAATCAGCGCATTGGAATGGATTGCAAACGCCATCGGTCAAATGGACTTGAGAATAACTCTGAAGTTGCCTATTGTGGGGATGGTTGATGACCGGGCGTAGCTCGCGCATTGTCCGCCGCAGACGGATAATATCCGTCCTTGCAGATGATGGTCAGCCCAGGCCGCATAATCCGAATCTCCGTCCGTCGATAGCTCTCGTCGTACGGGTTGGCATGGGTGTAATAACCCACGGTGTACTGGGCGCGAATCTGGTTGGTGATCTGCACAAAGGCCTGCTCGATCCCTTTCGGCCGGAACTCGGAGTCAAACTCCCCACCGGTCTCGGACGTATATCTCGGCAGCACATCGTCGCGCATGGTCAGCGGAATATGCAGGCTATCCAGAAATCCCATCCCCATGATCGCCGAATCCCCCACCTGTGTGGCCCATACTGAGATGTTGTTGGTCAGCAGATACTTGATCACCTGCTTCTCGGTCGCCTGGCTGCCATACTCTTTCCCATCTGAGATCACGTAGACCACTCGCCGCCGGTTACTGGGCGCTGTCGAAACTTCCTTGGCCGCCTCCAGAATGGCGTCATTGAGCGTGTGATATTCCCTGGGCACCGTAAAGGCCAGCGTGTCGGGCTGATGCCCAAAGTCGTTCACGCCATCAATGGGCATATTGTTGATCACCGCGCCATGCGACAGCGGGCCCGTCAATCCCATCAAGGGGTCGCGGCCAACTCCTTTCGACTGTTCCAGCACCGCGGCCAGCCGTGGGCTCTGCGCCGCGGTAAACTCCGTTTGCTGGGTCACACCGTTGTTGTAGGTGTAAACCGCAACCTCGTCGTAGGGAGAAAAGGCACCCTGCAGCGACCCCAGGGAGTCGTTGATCTTCTCCATCGTGTCATGCGTCACACCTTGGTCGATCACCAGAGCCACGGCCAGCGGCGCTGGGTCCGACGTAAATACCCGAATCTGTTGCCTAACCCCGTTCTCATACACCCGCACGTCCCGCCAGGTAATCCCATACACCAGCCTCCCCTTGGAGTCCTTCACCAGAAAGGGAATCTCGTGAAACTGGACGTTGACGCTCAAGGTGTTGAGTGCGCTCTGGGTCGTAGCCGGCGGGGGACCCTGCTGCTCGTCGTCTTCCGGCTCTGTAGCCTCAGCCGCAGCGGCTGTATGCGCAGTGGTAGGGGTAGCAGCGGGGGTAGAAGCCGCGGGGGCGGGGGAGGCTGACGCTGCGCCAACCGGAGTGATGGTGTTCAGTTGTGGCAGCGCCTGGGGCTCTGGAGCGTTTGGTACGCTCTGTTGTGTCGGCGTTGCCTGCTGTGCGCTCTGCGCCCACGCCAGTCCTGTGGCGGCTGCCAGCAGCAGCGCCAGGCCACCTACCCCAGCGGCTACCCGTATCGTTCGCTTTCCCAACGTCATCCGTCTTCCTTTTCTACGAGCCAACCGGCCCTCGGCGCCACTGCGCCGCTCCTCTTGAGACTATCAGCGTGCGGCGCCCGATGTCTCTTCTTCCTTTGCCGCGGCGCCTCCATCGGCAACTACTCCCTTACTCCCTCAGACGCCCGCTCCACGAGGTTCGTTGCGCGGCCTCCCAAACCGGGCTTCGTCAAACTCGGCCAAGGTTACCCAGCAATCGCCTCACGGCGAAAGCTGGGTGCCGCAAAGCTCAGGCGGCAACTCCATGACACCGTCGGCAAGACCGCTCTGCGTCCCTTCCACCCCAGATTCACCTGCTCCGAAAGAGAACAACAACGCTCCAACCAAGTTACCCAGACACACAGGGTCTCGCAGCCCAAGGCCTACCAACCGATCCAGTTTCACAGAGACATCAACGCATCAGGATTGCAGCGCCACAAACGATGCCCGGAGCAGGAGATACCAGAAGTCCCTACAGGCAGCTTACTCCGGACTCCCCGCCCCAGCCGTGGGGGCTGGGTTCAGCTTCTGCGCGGCGATCTCTGCCGCAGCGCCGGGACGGCCATTGGGATCCTTGTCCTTATCCTTGAGCAGGGCCAGAATCTCGCGGGCTTTGTCTCGATCGCCCTGGGACTGGTAGAGCTCGGCGAGCTGCAGCTTGGCCAGGGATGCTGGTACCGTCACCGCGTGGCCCTTGCTCAGTTCGGTGTAAAGAGCGATCGCCTTATCATACTGACCGGTCTTCTGATCCAGGTCGGCCAGAGCATCTTTTCCCAGAGCCGCCAGACCGCTGTCCCATCCGGATGCTACCTTTTGAAAGGCCTGTTCTGCGCAGGCCGTCTGGCCCTCATCCTCGCAGGAGAGACCCACGAAGTACTCGGCCAGGCGTCCGGAGTTGGTCAAACTATACTGGCTGGCCACCTTCTGGAACCCCGTCAGAGCTGCGGCGGCGCGAGTCTTCGCGTCTGGGAAGTACTTCGCGCCTGGAATCGGCTCCGTCGCGGAGTCGGCCAGCGGCGTCTGGTAGATCTGCATCGCTTCGCCGAAGGCGGTCGCGGCAGCCGAAGACCGGTCCTGGTAGATCGTGTAGGCTGCCACGATGACGATCGTGGCGACAACGGCGATCACGCCGTAAAGAATAGCTTGCTGACGATGCTCCTCCGCCCAGTGCACACTGGTTTCGGTGAGAGCCACAAACTGATCCTGCTTCTTCAACTGACGCTTGGTTGCGTTATCCACGAACGATCCGTCCTTCAGGGCGACAAAGAGATTACCGGGCCCACCACCCACGCATCTCTTTAGTTTAGCAGGTTCGCGGAACACCCCCCAGAGCCCCCGGGGCGCCAGGATGCACCGGTTTACAAAACCGCCCGGCCCGCTCCCCGGCCCTGCCCCGGCAGGCGTAACAGCCGTTGCCGGAAGCCCGCGGCGGAGCCGCTCTTGCCAAGCGTATTTCCATGAGCATAGTATCTCGAACGGATCGATCCACTAGAGTTTGCCCTGAGGCAACTCGGCCGGGTCGATGTCACCCGGGCCCAATTTCTACTGTTCGCAAAGAAGCAGAGAGAAGCAGCTCGTTTGGCTGGCGCCAGATGGTCTTCATCAGATGGCCGCCAAACAGTGATGGACGAAAATTCAGGAGCGACAGACTCGTTATGGCTTGGTACGCGTACTGTATTACCGAACGCAACGCATTTTCTGAACTAGGTCGGCACAGAAGGCCGATGCCACTTACCGGGGTAACCGGACTCTTCGGAAATCAGACCTTTCTCTTCCCGGCCGCAGATCTGGCGGTCGTGGTCTCTGAACATATGCCGGAGGATGCCGGCAGACTCATGACGGCTGAAGGACAGGCAGCGGCACGCGAGCATGCGCGGGTAATCTCAGTCTGCTTTGCCCAGTCCACGGTCCTTCCTTTTCGATACGGAACCACCTTTGAGGATGATGAGGCGCTGCGGCGGTCGGTCCGCTCCAACCAGCGCCACTTCATGGCCAATGTGGAACGTCTGCGCGGGATGGCCGAGATGCACCTGAAGGTCATGGTGGACGATATCTGCTCGGAGACCAAGGCGTCAGCCACAGCCTCCCAGGCGACGGGACAGGCGTACCTGGCTCACCTGCGGGAGTCCGCCTCTCGGCAGAGGGAGCGCCAGTCGCGGGCAAGAGCGCTCTCCCTGCAGATGCACCGGATGTTCTTGCCGGTCGCTGAAGAGGTTACCTGCAAGCGGATGGAATGTGGCAAAATGCTGCTGGACATCGCCCACCTGGTAGAGAAGAAGACGGTAGAGCGTTACCAGAACAAGTACAGCTCGGTGACGCTGGAGCTGAAGCACTGCGCCATGCAACTCTCCGGTCCCTGGCCCCCATATCACTTTGTGCACCGTGAACAGCGCGGGCATACGGCGCACGCCTAGCGCTTCTTCCGCGTCGATCTAGGCCCATCTACAGGGAAAGCTGCCGCCAAGACAAGCGTTGGTTTGTACTGCCTTGCGCCCCGGCTTTGGCCAGGGTGCAAGGCAAGGAGCGCAACTTCCCTGCTCGCCAAGTGCCCACCCCAACCGCAAGCGACTTCCTCCTCGACAGCCCGTCCGCCGCGCCTCTGCTGGAGTGCTCCTCGAGTCCTTCACGGACTCAGAGGCGCGATACTCCGGGGTGGGAGGCGGGAGCCCGGCCTTCGCTGTGAGCCGATGCCCGGCCTTCGGCAATAGCCTTCCGGCGGCGGCTAAGCACCGAGGCGCGGCGTCGGCGGCCAGAAACATGGTCCACCTTCTTCCAGAAACCGACAAAGTAGTCGGCTGCCGAGATGATGGAGAGGATCGCCATCCAATAGGTCGCCGTGATCGCGATCAGCCTGACGCTGATGGGGAACCAGCCGATGAACCATGTATCCCAACGGTGGTTGAGGATCACCGCCACAATAGCGACGATCTGGACGACCGTTTTGAGCTTGCCCAGGTCGCTGGCCTGAATCGTGAAACCTTCGCCAGAGGCGATCGAGCGCAGGCCGCTGACCAGAAACTCGCGGCCGATCACCAGAACGGCGATCCAAGGCTTCATAATCTCCGGGTTATAGGCCACCAGCAGAATGAACGCGGCCGCCACCATGAGCTTGTCGGCTAAAGGGTCCAGCAGCATGCCCAATGTCGTGATCTGGCCGCGGTGTCGGGCCAGGTAGCCATCCAGACCGTCGGTTACCGATGCGGCGATGAAGATCGCCGAGGCGATGATCTCCTGCTCACCATGAGTTCCTAGCCAGGGGAAGCGCGGAGACAGCGCCCAGATAAGCAGCGGCACGCTGGCTATGCGAGTGAGCGTAATGGAATTGGGCAGATTCACTGGCTACTGGGCCTGACTGTAGATCAAATGGGGCTGCGTTGCCGCGAGTACTGCCATTCTAGAGCATCTTCCGTGTGGATGGGTACACCAGAGCGGATGCGGGAAGCGCTGCGGCGATTCGATTCGGGAAAAACCACTGCGTCGCCACTCCCGCGGCTCTGATCCAGAACATGCCTGGACCAGCTTGTTGCAACCTTCTGCAACCAAGCCAACCATACTCCGGAGTCGTGTCATGGCAACCATGCCGCCACCATCGCTTGCGAGGCTTCCCGAACCAGGCTCTGCCCTCTCACAAGCGCTTCCAACCCGGAAAACGCTGAGTCAAAGATCAGACTTCGCAGGCTGCAAAACCCGATCCTTGACCCCTCATCGCGGCGATTACGCGTAAATTCCGCGTTGCTGCGTGGTATGGGCTACGCGGTCAATCGCCAGCATGTAGGCTGCGATGCGGTTGTTCACCTTGTGAGTAATGGAGTATTGGAGGATGTCGTTGAAGCTATCGATCATGATGCGATCCAGGCGCTGGTTGACCTCGTCTTCTGTCCAGAAGTAGCCCATCCGGTCCTGCACCCACTCAAAGTAGCTGGTCGTCACTCCACCGGCGTTGGCCAGAATGTCGGGGATGATAAACACTCCCTTTTCGCCCAGAATCTCGTCAGCCACCGTCGTGGTGGGGCCGTTGGCCCCCTCACACAGGATGCGGCACTTCAGCTCGCCGGCATTACGGCTGGTCACCACATTTTCAGTTGCGGCAGGGACCAGAACTTCGCAGGGCTGGGTCAGAATGGCATCTTTGTCAAAGGGCTGCGCTTTACTGAAGCCGTGGATAGAGCCAGTGTGGGCCACATGCTCAAGCAGCTCAGGGATGTCGATGCCACCGGGGTTATAAAGAGCGCCATCGTATTCCCCGATCCCGATCACGCGGTAGCCCTTGTCCCAAAGAAACTTGGCTGTATGCGAGCCCACATTCCCAAAGCCCTGAATGATGACCGAGGTCTCCGCCGGGTACATATTCAGGTGCTTGAGGGCCTGGTCGATCACCACCGAGATACCCCGGCCAGTGGCTTCACGGCGGCCTCGTGAGCCGCCCAGCGAGATCGGCTTCCCGGTCACCACCGACGTCACGGTCTGGCCCATGTGCATGGAGTACGTATCCATAATCCAGGCCATAGTCTGCTCATTGGTGTTCATGTCGGGCGCGGGTACGTCCTTTTCCGGCCCGATGAATTCAATCAGCGCTGCGGTGTAGCGGCGGGTCATGCGCTCAAGCTCCCCGGAGGACATCTTCTTGGGGTCACAGATCACTCCGCCCTTGGACCCGCCAAAGGGAATATTCACCACCGCGCACTTCCAGGTCATCCAGGAGGCCAGCGCCCGAACCTCGTCCAGCGAGACGTCCATGCCATACCGAATACCGCCCTTGCACGGTCCGCGGGAGAACGAGTGCTGCACCCGGTAGCCGGTGAAGATCTCCATGCTCCCATCGTCCATCGCCACTGGAATATGAACGATAATCTCGCGGGAAGGATAACGCAGAACCTTCCAGAGTCCCGCATCAAGGTGAAGGCGTCTGGCCGCCTCATCAAAGCGCGCTGCCTGGGCAAGCCATGGATTGGTCTCTTGCTCCAGAGTAAGTGGTTCGCTTGCAATCGTCGTGGACATCTTGGATTCCTCATGGGAACTGGGCATGTTTCTGCCCAGCGTGGGGTGGCCGACAAGTGCGGCTCCCGTGGGTGTTAATCGCTCTCCGGCCATCGTCATCTCTCCTCTACTTCTGGCTCAGGCCCTGCAGAGAATAGACGCTCCGCGGGGGGCAATCGAGTCAGCATCCCGTCTCGGTCAGACCGGTCTGTGACCAAACCCGCCGAGTATAGATCCGTCTCGCAGCGACTCGCAAGCCGCGGATGCTCCCGGGCGGCGCCCAGTGGGGCCGCCCAGCCGCCGGAGCGCCTGCGGGCCACTCAAGATTCGTGGACCTCAAGTTTATGCGCGCGGAAGCCACCTTGGCGATCCGAATCACGGCGATCTCAACCCAAGTCCACGGTTGAATCCATGTTGCGCCCAAAACGCCGACGATCGCTCCCATTACCAAGAACTCTACGCTCCAGAAGCTAACCTGGGCCTGACCTCGAGATTGGAGTTCGAACTTGAGAACAAGACGCGCTGCTGCCGCCCGTTCCCTGCTGCGGCCTGCCTTCCCCCTCAGCCACCATCGGCATCCTTCGCCCCGCACTCCAATCGGCTGTCCGCCGGGCCGGTTTGCCTGGAATCTGGAGCAAAATCCAGCTATCCAAGGGCGTCTGAAGCGCTGCGCTCGGTATGATGAGGGGGATGCCTTCCTCCCGCTCCCTGACCACCCCTTCGCTTAAGGTGTTCCTGCAACTTTCACACGGACACTCTCTTGTGCCGGTGACCAGAACCGTAGCCGCTGACCTGGAGACCCCGGTCTCCGCGTTCCTTCGCGTGGCCGCCCAGGAGCCGGAGGCCTTCCTCCTCGAATCCGTCGAGGGAGGCGAACATGTCGGTCGATATACCTTCATCGGAATTCGCCCGTACAAAAAGATGATCGCGTGGGGCGGAGAGATCACCCTGGAGCAGGGACGGAGGCGCCGCACCTATGCGGGAGATATCTTTGCGGAGCTGAAAGCCGCGTTGGAAGGCGAACGGCCGGCCAAGCTCGAAGGGCTGCCCCCGTTTACATCCGGAGCGGTCGGTTTCTTTGCCTACGACGTAGTGCGCAGCATTGAGCGGCTGCCGGAGATAGCCGCCGATGAACTGCACGTTCCAGACGCTTACCTGATGTTCTTCGATGAGGTGCTGGCCTTCGACCATGTGACCAAGGCTATCCATCTGATGGTGACTGTGGGGGCGCGCGGCAAGGTAGACGCGGCAGGATATCGCAGCGCAGAGCGGCGGCTGAACCGCCTGGAGAAGCTGCTCAGCAGCGCCATTCCCCTCGCCCGGCCCAAACGGCCCAAGGCATCCCAGGCCGGGTTGAAGCTCAAGGCCCGCACCCGCATGGCGGACTATATGCGTGGAGTGCAACGCGTGAAGGACTACATCACCGCGGGCGACATCTTTCAGTGCGTTCTCAGCCAGAGGTTCGACTGCATCCCCGGAGTGGATGCCTTTGAGATCTACCGTTCCCTGCGGATTGTGAACCCCTCGCCCTACATGTACTTTCTGCGCTTCGGTCTAGAGCGCCATCGCAGCCAGAGCACACCCGCAAACAGCCCTGGAAGCAGGCATCCTGCGCGCCGGGAGCCTCTGCGCGCGGCGCATATCGTAGGATCATCTCCGGAGCTGCTGGTCCGGGTGCACGGAGGCAAGGTGGAGTACCGGCCAATCGCGGGATCCCGGCCCCGCGGCAAGGATGAGGTCGAAGACCGCGCCCTCGAAGCCAGCCTGCGCGCGGATACCAAAGAGGTGGCCGAGCATGTGATGCTGGTCGACCTGGGACGCAACGACGTGGGCCGCGTAAGCCAGTTCGGCAGCGTTCAGGTCCGTGACCTGATGTTTGTGGAAAGATACTCGCACATCATGCACCTGGTCAGTGCGCTGGAGGGCAGGCTGCGGAAGGGCTTGGTTCCCATCGACGCCTTCCGGGCGTGCTTTCCTGCGGGAACCCTCAGTGGAGCCCCAAAGATCCGCGCCATGGAGATTATCGAGGAGTTGGAGCCGGCCAGGCGTGGCGTCTATGGTGGCGCCATCTTCTACGCCGACTTTAGCGGAAATCTCGACTCATGCATCGCCATCCGGACGCTGTTTCTCGATGGGGAGAAGGGCTATATCCAGGCAGGGGCCGGAATTGTGGCCGACTCAGACCCGCGCAAAGAGCACGAAGAGTGCCGGAACAAAGCAAAGGCTGTGGTCCGAGCCATCGAACGCGCTCGAACGGTCTAGGCATCTTCTGATTGACCTCACACCACCAACCCCCTATCGCTTGCCCTCATTCCTTTTTATGAGCCGCGCACGAGTAGAATCGGAGCTGCCATGGTCTTTGTTCTCGACAACTACGACTCGTTCCCCTACAACCTGGTGCAGTACATCGGCGAACTGGGGGAGGGCTCGGGCTGCACGGAGATTGTAGTGCGGAGGAACGATGAGATCTCTCCCGAAGAAGTTCTAGCCATGCGGCCAGCACGCATTCTGCTCTCTCCAGGACCATGTACGCCGCGCGATGCTGGAATTCTTGTGCCTCTGATCCGCCGCTTGGCGGCCTACATGGCAAATCTGCCCCGCAACAACCGGATTCCGGTGCTGGGGGTCTGCCTGGGGCACCAGGCCATTGGCGAGGCCTTTGGAGGCAACGTGGTGCGGGCCCCGCAACTTATGCATGGTAAAACCAGCGCGGTGGACCACGATGGCCGGACCATCTTCAAGGGCCTTCCGCGACCGATGACCTGTACCCGCTACCACTCGCTGATCGTGGAGGAAGAGTCACTACCGCGGGATTTGGAGGTATCGGCGCGGGTGAAGGGCGAGACCCCGGCCAAGGGCCTGGGAGACGGCCTGATCATGGGGCTGCGGCACAAAACACTCCCCATTGAGGGCGTCCAGTTTCATCCCGAAAGCGTCCTCACCGATCATGGCAAGCAGTTGATTGCGAACTTTCTGAAACAATAGCGATGCCGCCAGGACGATCGAGAGCGCTGCCGATGCAAGGCGCGATCTGAAGTCCCATAGAGCAGTCCAAAAAGAGCAGCTCAAAAAACATTCCAACAAAGGTCACCGTTCGGAGACCGCAACGAGGAGGGCATCTGCGAGTCGCATGGAGCATCGCCGTAGAATCCCTGGCGGTAGGCTGCCTGCTCGCTGCGGGCTCTCCGCCCGTGCTAGGGCAGCAGAAGTCGCAGGTGATGGGAACCGTTCCAGTCCAGGCTGCGCAAGTGCATGGAGGAGTCGCGATCCAGGGCAAGCAGGCGAGCCTGATCGCCAATGCCAGTATCACGGCAAACAGCCGCACAGCCAAGGTGAAGCTCAAGCGCGGAGGAGATGTGCTGGTCTGCTCCACCAGCCAGTTCCATCTCATGCAGGTAGGGAACGGAGCCTCATTGTTGTTCGGCTTGGACCGCGGAGCGATCGAGTTGCATACCCGCACCGAGCCACAGGATGTCATCCTGACCCCCGACATACGCTTCCAGGTGAAGGGCAAGGGCGTCTACGACCTCCGCTTGCGGGTCACCAGCAATGGAGACACCTGCGTCCAGAATGCCGGGAATAAGGCTCCTGTACTCATGCTCACCGATGCCTTCTCCTCGGCCAGCTACCGGATGATGCCTGGACAGCATGTATTGTTTGAGGATGGAAACCTGCGCGCAGTCGTAGACAGCGAGGGCTCGCCCTGTGGATGCCCTTCGAAACAAAAGTCAGAACACGTAGGCTCCGGAGCCAGCCCTGCGGAAAGAGCCTCCGCCGAGCATCCCTTCCCCGTAGCGCAGAGCGAGGGATTGGCGCCGACCACGCCGGCCCCAAACTCGCCACCGGGACTGACAGAGACTCAGGTAGCCACCACCCTTTCCTATACCCCGGGCGAACCGCCGCCGCCAAACGCCATGCAGACCCCGGCGGAGATCATCGCCGACGGACAGACCCCTCTGGCGCCGCGCGGAATGCCGAAGCCGAAGCACTCGTTTGGCTATAAATTGAAGCGATTCTTTTATCGCCTGTTTCATCCCTGGTCCGGGCAGGAGACCTCCTCCTAGCCGTTCTTCCGGTGAAACGCGGATTGCCGACGACGCCATGGGCGTAGGCTACAATCGAAAGGTTGGGCTGTTTTCACGAGCCCTTATATTTCCCGTGAAATTAGGAGTTTTCCCATGGCGATTCCGGCCACACAGATGCGCCCCGGCATGATTATCAAGTTCAAGGACGACCTTCACCTGGTGTTCAGCGTCGAGCACCGGACCCCGGGCAACCTGCGAGCGTTCATCCAGGCCAAGTTGAAAAATGTGCGCACTGGCGCAATGTTTACAGAGAGATTCCGGTCGCCTGACCCGATTGAGCGGGTGCATGTGGATTCGGTCAAAATGGAGTATCTGTATAGCGACGGCGACGACTATTACTTCATGGATCAGAACACCTTTGAACAGATTGCTCTCAAACGGGACACACTCGGTGACTCAGTCGAGTACCTCACAGCGAACCTGCTCATTGAGGTCAGCTTTCACGATGGCAAGCCGGTGGGCATCGAGTTGCCCACCACAGTCGAAATGACGGTGATGGAGACCGAGCCCGGGATCAAGTCGGCGACCGCCAGCTCCGTCACCAAACCGGCTAAAACCGAGACAGGACTCATTGTGCAGGTACCGCCGTTCATCAATGAGGGCGAGCGAATCCGCGTCGATACGGCGGAAGGCGCCTACATGAGCCGCGCGTAGGTTTGGAGGGCCCCATGGTGATCCACTTCCTGATTCGCGGCCGCGTGCAGGGCGTCGGGTTTCGTTGGTTCGTGCAGCGTGAGGCTGCCGACCTCGGGCTGCACGGCTGGGTGCGCAACACCGACACCGGCGAGGTGGAGGTGGTCGCATCCGGAGATCCCGAAACCATCGCCGATCTGCGCGCGGAGCTGCGCAAAGGCCCGCGTGGGAGCCGCGTCGACGGGGTCATCGAGCACGAGCTGGTAGAGGCCGAGGGCGAGTCGCTCGGAGCCTTCCGGATTGATGGCGCCTGGTAAAGATCGAAAACTCTGGCGAACAACGCCAGCAACGTCGGGTGAACAAGCAGAGGAATCTGGCAACTGGACATTCAGGCCTTGCAAATGCAGGCTAAAGGAGGCGGGGGAAACTATGGGAGAGCCTGTGAGCGCTACAAACCTAAAAGATTGCGAGTTGCTGAAACAGAAAATCCGCGCCGTACCGGACTTTCCAAAACCTGGAATTCTGTTTTATGACATCACGACGTTGCTCAAAGACAAGTCCGGATTTGCGCAGTTGATCGACGCATTTTCGCAGTACTACATCGATAAGAAGGTCGATCTGGTGCTGGGCATCGAGGCGCGCGGCTTTATCTTTGGGCCCGCGCTGGCCTATCGTCTCAATGCGGGGTTTGTGCCGGTCCGCAAACCAGGCAAGCTTCCCGCCGCCGTCGAAAAGGTGAAGTATGACCTGGAGTACGGCAGCGATTCGTTGGAGATCCATACCGACGCCATCCAGCCCGGACAGCGGGTCATCATTGTCGACGACCTCCTGGCCACTGGAGGAACCATGCAAGCCACCATGGAACTGGTCAAGCGCATGGGCGGTGAAATTGTCGGAGTGGCCGTGGCTATCGAACTGGACTTCTTAAAAGGTAGGGAGCGCTTCCCCGGCATCGACGTTCTAAGCTTAATGCACTACGACGAGTAACAGTCTCATGCGACCCGGCAGATGCTGATTCCTGCCTCGGTAAGCTCAGCGCTTTCCCCCTCTGCGCCCGTCTGCTGCAACGTTGCGTAAGCGCTTCTTCCGCTTACAGCCTCTTCTGAAGGGCCTTGGTCACGGAAATCTTCACAGAGGGAAATCTCATTTCCACATTCACCTCGTTTCGCAATCTCTTCGTGATCTCTTCGCAAGACGTCCTGCGCGCAACCTCCCGGCTGCCCGCAGCCAAGTCATTCCCCAAGAGCGTCTTGGAACTATCGCACTCGATGAGTTGCGAACTCTGTCGAAACAAGAGACAGGCCAGGCCTGGGAGAAAACAGCCTGGCGCACCATGTTCCTCGCCCCTCGGGGCAGCAGTCGGCAGTCGCATGGAATCGCAAGGAAGGAACTGGCTCGGCACGCAACTGCCCAGGAACGGGCGGCCTCGCTCGTGCAGTTACAGTTGCGCCATGGGCACAGTCTACCGCCTCTACCCATTGCGCAAATTGCGCCATGATCGCTCCCACAGCCGGGCCGCTGTCTTCAGGAAACAACGTTTTGCCGCTCCCGCAGCAGCGGGCGAACGGGCGGACCAGCGGGCGAGCTTGCCGGGCTGATTCTGATAACTTATAAATAATTTAGTTCGTGCCCAATGTCGTTGTTCCCGAAGAGAACGGCTGGAATGCATCGCACGGCGATCTTCGGCGGAGATCCTGATTCGCGATGAGCGGACTCCTGTGGAACTTTCGTCGTCTCTCAGGCATCTCTTGAGAGAGCCCAACTTGACCGCAAACGAATGGCTCCCCGCCCGGAGCAGCGATACGGAGAGGAGATGATGAATGTGGATCGTTCGACTGGCCCTGAACCGTCCCTATACGTTCGTCGTCCTGTCCCTGCTGCTCCTCATTGTCGGTCCAATCGTCGTTCTGAACACCTCGGTCGATATCTTTCCCAACATCGATATACCAGTAGTCTCCGTGGTGTGGACCTACGCAGGTCTCTCTCCGCAGGAGATGACGGACCGCATCGTCTCCCCGTTTGAACGATCGGTGCCAACCCTGGTCAACGACGTCGATCATTCAGAATCGCAGGTGCTCAACGGGGTCTCGGTCACCAAGATGTTCTTTCGCCCCTCGGTGAAGATCGCTCAGGCCGTTGCCCAGGTCACAGCGGCCGCTCAGACCGTCATGCGCCAGCTCCCACCGGGAGCCACGCCTCCGCTGGTGATCCAGTACAGTGCATCCAGCGTGCCGATCATTCAACTCAGTCTCTCCGGCAAAGGCATGAACGAGCAACAGTTGAATGACATTGCCATGAACTTCATGCGCACCCAGTTGTCCACGGTCCAGGGAGCATCCATCCCCTGGCCTTACGGCGGAAAGATACGCCAGATTCAGGTGGACATCGACACCACCAAGTTGCAGGCCTACGGGCTCTCCGCTTCCGATGTGGTCAACGCGGTCAATGCGCAGAACGTGATTCTCCCCTCAGGCGATGCCAAGATGGGGGACTTTGACTGGCAGATCGAGTCTAACAGCGCTCCCCGGACCATCGCTGCTCTCAATAACCTTCCCATTCGGACGATGAATGGGGCCACCATCTATCTGCGCGATGTGGGCAATGTTTGGGACGGATTCCCGCCGCAGACCAACCTCGTTCGTGTCAACGGTCAGCGCGCCACCCTGCTCACGGTATACAAGACCGGGAACTCCTCCACCCTGGACATCATCTCTGCGATTCGCGCCACGCTGCCCTCCATTCTGGCCGAGCTTCCGCGGGCGCTACGCGTTCACCTGATCTCGGATCAGTCGATCTTTGTGCGCGCCGCCATCTCTGGAGTCGTTCGAGAGGCGATCATTGCCGCCGTTCTTACCGCGCTGATGATCCTTGTCTTTCTGGGAAGCTGGCGCTCCAGCCTCATCATCGCTGTCTCCATTCCGCTTTCCGTCATCACATCCCTAATCCTGCTTCCCGCGCTGGGTCAGACCATCAACATCATGACACTGGGAGGACTCGCGCTCGCGGTCGGCATCCTGGTGGATGACGCCACCGTCGCCATTGAGAACATCGACCGCAATCTGGAAGAGGGCAAGAAGTTAGAGCAGGCCATCCTGGACGGCTCCGCTCAGATCGCCGTACCGGCCTTTGTCTCCACGCTCTCCATCTGTATCGTATTCGTCCCCATGTTCTTCCTCAACGGGGTGGCGCGCTATCTCTTTGTTCCCATGGCGGAGGCAGTCGTCTTCGCCATGCTCGCATCGTACTTCTTTTCGCGCACCATCGTTCCCACCATGGCCAAGTATCTGCTCAAGGGACATGAGATCCTCCATCCCCAGGGGCAGGCCACCTCAAAAAACCCGTTTGTTCGCTTCCAACAAGGCTTCGAGCACGGCTTTGAGAGCCTGCGGCACTGGTATCGCGAGATCCTGGTGCTCTGCCTGGCCCAGCGCGGTCTCTTTCTGCTGAGCGTCGTTCTGTTCTGGGCCGTCTCGTTGGCGGTGCTCACGCCGTGGCTGGGCCAGGACTTCTTTCCTTCGGTGGATGGAGGGCAGTTCGAACTGCATGTACGGGCCCATACCGGCACACGCATCGAGAACACGGCGCGCATCTGTGACGCCGTGGAGAGCGTCATCCGCAAGCAGATCCCCGCAGGGCAGGTCGAGAGCATCATCGACAACATCGGCGTGCCCTACTCGGGAATGAATCTCTCCTACTCGAACTCCGCCACCGTCGGCACGGAGGACGCGAATGTCACGGTGTCGCTGTCCAGAGACCACCGGCCAACCGCGGAGTACGTCCACTCCCTGCGAAAGATCTTGAATCGGCAGTTTCCGGGAGTAGAATTTTACTTTCTACCCACCGATATGGTCAGCCAGATCCTCAACTTTGGTCTGCCCGCGCAGATGGATATGCAGCTTGTGGGGCAACAGGTGGAGGCAAACCGTGTGGTCGCCGAGCACCTGATGCAAAGGTTCGCGCGCGTCCCCGGGGTCACGGATCTTCGTATTCAGCAACCCTTTAACCTGCCTACCTGGAGGGTCGATGTGAACCGGACCCGGGCCCAGCAGGCAGGCTACACCGATGCTCAGGTAGCCTCCGACCTCCTGATCGGCTTGAGCGGCAGCTTTCAGACCACGCCAAACTTCTACCTTGACCCGCGCAGCCACATTGCTTACGACATCGCGGTGCAGACGCCCCAATATGACGTCAAGAACCTGCAGGAGTTGGAGAACTTCCCTGTCGCGGCGAGTGGCTCCGGCGCTCCACCCCAGATTCTCGGCAACCTGGCCAGCATCGAGCGCACCACCGAGCAAGCGACGGTCAGCCACTACGATGCCCGGCCGGTCATCGACATCTACGGCACGGTAGAAGGCACTGACCTGGGCACCGTCGCTCGCAAACTCGACCGCATCATCGCGCAGAGCCAGGGTGAGCTGCCGCGCGGCACACAGGTCTTCCTGCGCGGTCAGGTGCAAACCATGCGCAGCTCCTACACCGACCTCTTCGAAGGACTGGCCTTTTCCATCGTCCTCGTCTATGCCTTGATCGTGGTCAACTTTCAAAGCTGGCTGGATCCATTCATCATCATCGCCGCTCTGCCCGGAGCTCTGGCCGGCATCGTCTGGATGCTGTTCCTTACCAGGACGTATCTCAGCGTGCCTGCGCTCACCGGAGCCATCATGTGCGTCGGCATCGCCACCGCAAACTCCATCCTCGTGGTCAGCTTCGCCAAAGACCAGATGGAGACCGGGATGAATGCCACCGAGGCAGCGCTGACTGCCGGCTTCACCCGCTTCCGGCCAGTGCTCATGACGGCTCTGGCCATGATCATCGGCATGGTCCCCATGGCCCTGGGCTTGGGCGAAGGAGGAGAGGAAAATGCGCCCCTCGGCAGGGCTGTTATCGGAGGACTCATCCTGGCGACCATCGGCACGCTGACCTTTGTGCCTTCATTCTTCGCCTTCATGCACCGTCACGACACCCAGCCAGCCAGCCAGGCCGAGTCGGACGCAGCGCCTGGCCTCGGACCCACCAACGCGGAGCAGGAGTAGCAGACGATGAGCGCAGAGAACGAGACAACAAAGCGAACCACGGTTGGCGGCGATCCGCACAGCATCGGCCCTCATGCAGGGCGCACCACGAACCGGGACGAAGGGGCCAGGCCGACAGAACCGGCCAAGCAGCCGCGGCGCAATCTCACGCCATGGCTGTTGCTCATCCTCCTGCTGCTTGTCGCTGTCGTGGCCTTCGGCATCGCCCATCGTCGCCAAGCGTCGCGCGCACTCGCCCAGTACACCGACGACAATGCCGCCCCCACCGTTTCTCTCTACGTTCCTCCGGTCGAAAAGAGCGCGCAAGAGATTGTTCTTCCCGGCAATATGCAGGCCTATACCATGGCGCCCATCTATGCCCGCACCACAGGATACGTCAAAGCCTGGTACTACGACATCGGCGCGCATGTGCGCCGCGGAGATCTGCTGGCTGTCATTGAAACCCCGGAACTGGATCAGCAACTAGACCAGGCAAGGGCAGAGCTGGCTGCAGCCCGGACCAACGCCAGCCTGGCCGGCATCACCGCGCACCGCTACCGGGCTCTCATAGGCAGCAACGCCGTCTCGCAACAGAATACCGATAACGCCGTGGATCAACTGCGAGCCTATAACTCACAGGTGCTCTCTGCAGAGGCCAACGTGCGCCGCCTGGAAGCCTTGCAGGGGTTTGAGCGCGTCATTGCCCCCTTCGATGGCGTGATTACGACACGCAATATCGACACCGGGCAGTTAATTACCACCACGGGAAGCACCATCACCGCCGGAGCCGGAACCATCGCCGGCAACCGCGAGGTCTTTGACATCTCCCGTGTGGACGTTCTGCGCGTCTTCGTCAATGTGCCCCAGCAGTACGCTCCGATGGCGCGCAAAGGCGTCACCGCGCTGCTTACGCTGCCCCAGTATCCAGGACGAACCTTCCACGGCACGCTGGTCCGCTCCTCGGACGCCATCGATCCAGTCATGCGCACCCTGCTGGTAGAGGTGGATGTGCCGAATCCGAAGGGAGAGCTTCAACCCGGCAGCTATACCGAGGTTCACCTCCACGTTACCAATCCGGTTCCCGCACGCATCGTGCCAGAGAGCGCCTTGATCCTGCTCCCCGATGGCGAGTACGTCGGAACCGTCGACTCTGGCGGACGTGTCCGCCTGGTCCGGGTCACCATGGGACGGGAGATGGGATCCACCGCTGAGGTGCTCACCGGCCTCACCCAGGGAGAGCCAATCATCAACAATCCATCCGACTCTCTCACCAATGGTGAGCAGGTTCGCGTCGTGGCGGGTGGAAGCAAAAAC